>CAXUEM010000212.1:0-5884 GCA_964249885.1 uncultured Hymenobacter sp.
TGCCATTGACCACGGCCGCGCGGTCGTCGTTGTAGGGCCGCACCAGCAACTCGTCCAGGTCCACCTGGTCGTAGCGGCTCTGGCCGGTGCGGATGGATTCGAGGTAGCTCGTTTTCGTGTCGCGGTGGCCGTTGGCGTGGGTATACACGAGGTCGTCGGCGAACAGCTCGTTCAGCACCGCAAAATCCTTGCTCACCTGGGCGGCAAAGCGGCGGCGCTCCAGCTGCTCTATTTCCTGAATAACGGTCATCTAAAGGCTGGTAAAGGCTGGTAAAGGCTGGTAAAGGCTAAAAATAAACTGCTTGTCGCGCGGGCGGCGTGAGGCCTAGCGCACATTCGCGAAGACGCCCTCGACAATCTGGCTGCGGCCCTGGCCCGGGAACGTGCCGCTGAAGGTGCCCGAAAACGCGCTGCCGTTGTTGGTCAGCGTCATCCGCAGGTCCTGCGAGTAAGTGTAGGTGGGGCCCGTGCCGGCCGTGTAGCGCAGGGTGGAGGGCCGGTAGGCCGATGCCGGCGTGCCCACCCGCTTGGCGTAAACCACGTCCAGCGTCTGGGTGGGGCTGCCCGCCGAAACCAGCCGGATGGTGAGCAGGTCGTCGATGCCGGCGCTGCCGGGCGTGAGCCCGCCGCTGACCTCCGTGGCGACGACCTTGCGGCCATCGAGGGTGTAGCTGCCGGTGGCCGGCGGCACGGGCGCCGGCTTGGGCTCGTCTTTCGAGCAGGCGGAGGCGGCCAGCAGGGGGGCGGCCAGCAGCAGAGCAGCAAGCTGTTTCACGTCGGGAGGAAATTTAAGTTGGAAGGGCCAAAGGTAGGGCCGGCCACCCCCTGCTGGCCAGCGCCTACTGAATAAAGCCGGGCCGAATCAGGTTCTCGAAGGTGAAAATCTCGTCCCACTTGGCCTGGGTCAATAGCTTGCGGTTGGTCACGGCGATGTCGTGCACCGACAGGCCGGTGGCCAGGGCCTCCTTGGCCACGCTGGCCGCCACCTCGTAGCCCAGCACGGGGTTGAGCTGCGTGACGATGCCGATGGAATTGCGCACCAGGCTCTCGGCGTGCGCCTTATTGGCCGTGATGCCCACCACGCACTTCTCGCGCAGGGTGTCGCAGGCCCGGGTCAGGTAGGAAATGGAGGTGAACAGGGCAAAGGAAATCACGGGCTCCATCACGTTGAGCTGCAGCTGCCCGGCCTCGGCGGCCATGGTCACGGTGAGGTCGGCGCCCACCACGTAGAAGGCGGTCTGGTTCACGACTTCCGGCACCACGGGGTTCACCTTGCCGGGCATGATGCTGGAGCCGGGCTGCAGGGCGGGCAGGTTAATCTCGTTGATGCCGCAGCGCGGACCCGAGGAGAGGAGGCGCAGATCGTTGCATATCTTGCTCAGCTTCACGGCCGTGCGCTTGAGCACGCCCGAGAGCTGCACGTAGGCGCCGGTGTCGTAGGTGGCCTCAATCAGGTCGCCGGCCAAGACTAGCGGCAGCCCGGTGAGGGCGGCTAAGTGGTTCGTTACCAGCGCCGCGTAGCCGGGCGGCGCGTTCACGCCCGTGCCGATGGCCGTGGCGCCCATGTTGATTTCCGAAATCAAACTGCGGCTGTCCTCGATGCGCAGCAGCTCCTCGCGCAGGTTGTTGGCAAAGGCCCGGAACTCGTCGCCCATGCTCATGGGCACGGCGTCCTGGAGTTGGGTGCGGCCCATCTTCAGCACATCCCGGAACTCGTCGCCCTTGGCCGCGAAGGCCTCGGCCAGCGCGCCCAGCGCCTGCGAGTAGCCCACCAGCTTGTTGTTCAGGGCGATGCGAAAGGCCGTGGGGTAGGCGTCGTTCGTGCTTTGCGAGCAGTTGACGTGGTTGTTGGGGTGGCAAAATTCGTACTCGCCCTTGGCGTGGCCCAGGATTTCGAGGGCCACGTTGGCAATGACCTCGTTGGCGTTCATGTTCACCGACGTGCCGGCCCCGCCCTGTATCATGTCGGTCGTGAACTGGTTGTCGAACTCGCCCGCCGCCACCCGGTCGCAGGCCTGCATGATGGCCCCGGCAATGCCGGCGTCGAGCACGCCGAGGTCGCGGTTGGCCTGGGCGGCGCCTTTTTTCACGTAGGCCAAGGCCTGCACAAAGAGCGGCTCCGACCGAATCGGGATGCCCGTGATGTGGAAATTTTCCAGCGCGCGCAGCGTCTGGATGCCGTAGTAGACATCATCGGGCAGGCTGCGTTCTCCCAGAAAGTCGTGTTCGAGGCGGGTGGTAGGCATGAGACGGGATGTAGCGAGTGGGAATAAACTCAGCACTACAAAGAACGTCATGCCGAGCTCACCGCAGCATGACGTTCTTTGCTTCGTTTTTCCGCCGGCCCTTCCACCCTCTTACCTCTTACTCCCCTGCACTACAAAATGCGCACCGTGCACGTAACCCGCTACGTAACGCCGCTGCGCGAAGGCGGCTCTTTGCCCGCGCTGGTCGAAGCCGACGATGGGTTTCTCTACGTGCTTAAATTCCGGGGTGCCGGGCAGGGGCCCAAGGCCCTGATTGCCGAGCTGATTGTGGGCGAGCTGGCCCGGGCGCTGGGCTTGCGCATGCCGGAGCTGGTGTTTGCCGAGCTCGACGAGGCCTTTGGGCGCACCGAGCCCGACGAGGAAATCCAGGATTTGCTCCGGGCCAGCACCGGCCTGAACCTGGCCCTGCATTACCTGAGCGGCGCCGGCACCTACGACCCCCTGCTGGCGCCCATCAGCCCCAAGGAAGCTTCGCGCATCGTCTGGCTCGATGCCCTGACCCTGAACGTGGACCGCACGGCCCGCAACACCAACTTGCTGCTCTGGCACCGCGAGCTGTGGCTCATCGACCACGGCGCGGCCCTCTACGTGCACCACACCGCCCCCGACTGGGCCCAAAAACCGGGACCGGAGCGCCGCTTTCCGCAGATAAAAGACCACGTGCTGCTGCCCCGCGCCACCGAGCTGGCCGCCGTAGCGGCCGACTGCCGCGCCCGCCTCACGCCCGCGCTGGTGGAAGCCATTGTGGCGCTGGTACCCGCCGAGTGGCTCACCGAGCCCGACCAAACCGCCGCCGCCCAGCGCGCCGCCTACGTGCAGTTTCTGACTTCGCGCTTGGCCCACCCCGACACCTTTATTCAGGAAGCCGATGCCGCCCGCCTTGCACTTGTTTGAGTATGCCGTGCTGCGGGTGATGCCGCGGGTGGAGCGCGAGGAGTTCCTGAACGTGGGCGTGGTGCTGTTCTGCCGCGCCCAGGGCTTTCTGGCCTGCCGGTTTGCGCTGCCCGAACCCCGCCTGGCTGCGTTTGCCGGCCTCGGGCTGGACCTGGAGGACCTGCTGGCCCGCCTGCAGGCGTTCGAGAAAATCTGCCAGGGCCGGCGCCAGGGCGGCCCCATCGGGCAGCTCGGCGCGGCTGAGCGGTTTCGCTGGCTCACGGCCACGCGCAGCACGGTGCTGCAAACCTCGGCCGTGCACCCGGGCCGGTGCGCAGACGCGGCGGCCACGCTGGAGCGGCTGTTCGAGGAGCTGGTGGCGTAGGGCAGCGCTGCCTCAAGCCTGCATCAGCGGTGGCCGCCGGCGCGGGGCTGGTTATCTTTTTATCTTTACCGACAAGTCTTTTAACTCTTTCCCAGCTATGCAAGCGTTGCCCTTCTCTAACGCGGCCGTTGCGAGGCTGTGCCGGCAGCACCGGGTACGGCGGCTGGCCGCCTTCGGCTCCGTGCTGACTCCGGATTTTAATAGTGGCAGCGACGTAGACCTCGTAGCCGAATTTGAGCCGATGCCGCTGGAATTGTACGCCGACAATTACCTGGCCCTCAAATCCGGGTTGGAGGCCCTGGTGAACCGGCCCGTCGATTTACTTGAAGCCCAGGCGCTACGCAACCCGTATTTGCGCGCTCAGATTGAGCGCACTCAACAACTAGTGTATGTCGCAGCATGATATTAGGGCTTGCCTGCATGATGTAGAGCAGGCCATACTGGAAGTTGAGAGCTTTTTTGCCGGCCATCCTCTGCTGTTTGAGGCCTACCGGCAGGACGTAAATTGACCCCGCCTTTTCGCTGCCGAACGCCAGGCAGATTATCACCACGCGCAACCGCATCATTCACGGCTACGACACGGTATCGGATGAGATGATTTGGAGCATTGTTGTGCGTCATTTGCCGCTGCTCAAACAAGAGGTCAGCGCCCTGCTTGCCCGGTAAATTCTGCCTTTGCATACCCTTATTCAACTCCGCGCCGGCCACCTAGCCGGCAGCACGCGCCTAGACTTATCTGAGAACCTGAGCGAATTTCCCCGCGAGATTTTTGACCTCGCCGACTCGCTTGAAATTCTCAACCTGAGCGGCAACCGGCTCTCCGCCCTACCCGCGGATTTGCCGCGGCTGCACCGGCTGCGCATTCTGTTTTGCTCGGATAATCAGTTTACCGAGCTGCCCGCCGTGCTGGGCCAGTGCGCGCAACTGGAAATGGTCGGTTTCAAGGCCAACCAGATAAGGACACTGCCCGCCGCCGCGCTGCCGCCGCGCCTGCGCTGGCTGATTCTAACTGATAATCAGCTCACTGAATTGCCACCGGAAATCGGCAATTGCCCGCGCCTGCAAAAGCTGATGCTGGCCGGCAACTGGCTCACGGCCCTGCCCGAAACCCTGGCTAACCTGCAGCATCTGGAGCTGCTGCGCATCGCGGCCAACCAGCTGCCGGCCCTGCCCGGCTGGCTGCTGGCCCTGCCCCGGCTCAGCTGGCTGGCCTACGCCGGCAACCCGTTTTCGGCGGCCGCCGAAGCGGCGGCTTTACACCAAAATCCCGCCCGCCCGGTGGCCTGGCCGGAACTGGAAATAGAACGGCAACTCGGTGAGGGCGCGTCGGGCGTCATTTCCCGCGCGTCGTGGCGACCTACCGGGACGGAGCCAGCCGGGGGTAGCGCCCCGCGAGCCGTGGCCGTGAAGGTGTTCAAGGGCGCCGTGACCAGCGACGGCCTGCCCGAAAGCGAGCTGGCCGCCTGCCTCAGCGCCGGCCGCCACCCGAATCTGATTGCGGTGCTGGGCCAAATTCAGAACCACCCGGCCGGCGCCCCGGGCCTGGTGCTGGAATTGATTGCGCCCGAATTTGGCAACCTGGCCGGCCCGCCCAGCCTGGCAACCTGCACCCGCGACGTGTACGCGCCCGGCACCACGTTCGCGCTGGGCGCAGTGCTGCGGCTGGCGCAGGGTATGGCCTCGGCGGCGGCTCATTTGCACGAAAAGGGCATTATGCACGGCGACCTGTACGCGCATAACATTCTCTATACTGCGGCGGGCGAGGGCCTGCTGGGCGACTTTGGCGCGGCCAGCTTGTTCGACCCCGCCGAGCAGCCCACGGCGCAGGCCCTGCAGCGGCTGGAAGTCCGGGCGTTTGGCGTGCTGCTGGAGGAGCTGCTGGATTTGGTGGCCGGCGAAGCGCACCCCGGCGCCGCGGCGGCCGACACGAGTGACGTGCTCCGGCATCTGCAGCAGCAGTGCCAGCAAACCATTCCCTGGCAACGGCCGCTTTTTGCCGACATCGAGCCCCTGCTGGCAGCCCTACAACGGGGCCTGACTGAGCAGTAGACCAAGTAGCGCCACGGGCGGAGCGTACCGCTGCCAGGGCAGCACGTAAAGGCATTTTGCCGCCGTGGCGAATCATGCGGGCGTCGGGTACGTTAGCGAAGGCGCCCTGCCCCGGGGCGCCTTTCTTTTTTACTTCCTGCTTATGTCGCAAGCTCCTGTTGCCTTAGAAGAAGCTCCTTTTCACAACTCTTTCGTCGATGAGCTGCCCGGCGAAGCCACGCTGAACCAGCAGCCGCGCCAGGTGCCCGGCGTGCTTTACTCCCGGGTGCAGCCCACGCCCGTGGCGGCCCCGCGCCTGCTGGCCTGGTCC
>CAXUEM010000213.1:0-5810 GCA_964249885.1 uncultured Hymenobacter sp.
AGCCCAGCGACGCCGCGGCCGCCGTTGCGGCCGCGGGCAGTGCCCTGGCCGCGGCGCCGGCCGCAACCGCCGGCCCCTGGACCCTGCAGGCGGCCGTCGATTATGCCCTGACCCACAACCTGACCGTGCGGGCCACGGAGCTGACGGCCCGGCAAACCGACGCCACCCAGCGTCTCAACCGCGCCGCGCTCTACCCCACGGCGGGCATCAACGCCACGCAGGGCTTCAACTTCGGTACCAACCGCGACCCGTTCACGAACCAGTTTCAGGCCGTGAATGTGCGCTCCAATAACTTCTCGGCCAGCGCCCAGGCCACGATTTTCTCCGGCTTTCAGCTGCGCAACGGCATCAAGCAGGGGCAGCTCGATGCGCAGGCGGCGCGGGCCGACATCGATAAGGCCCGCAACGACTTGTCGCTGAACGTGGCCTCGTCGTTTTTGCAGCTGGTACTTGCCCAGGAGCTGATTCGGGCCTCGGAGGCACGCCTGAGCACGGTGCGGGCCCAAGTGGCGCGCAGCGAAAAGCTGCTCAAGGCCGGCGCCGTGGCCGAGGGCAACGTGCTCGATAGCCGCGCCCAGCTCGCCGGCGAGGAGCGCACTCTGGTCACGGCCCAGAACCAGCGCGACCTGGCCCAACTGGCCCTGGTGCAGCAGCTCAACCTCGACCCCGCTGGCGCCCGCAGCTTTCAGGTGGCCGTGCCCAACCTGCCCGACCCCACGGCGCTGGAAGCCACCGCCGCCGACCTCGACCCCAACGCCACCTTCGAGCTGGCCCGCCAGAGTCTGCCCGAAATCAAGGCTGCTGACCTGCGCGCCGAAAGCGCCCGCCGCGGCCTCGACATTGCCCGCGGCGCCTACTATCCGCGCCTGACCATCGCGGGCGGCGTTTCCACGGGTTTTTCGTCGGTGCGCCAGCAGCAGCGCGTGTCGGGTGTCGAGACGCGCACGCTGCCCATTCTGCAGCCCGACCCGGCCAATCCGGGCCAGTTCGTGCCCTCGCAGTTTGTGTTTCAGAGCACGCAGCCCACCTTCGAGCGCCTGCCCTACAAGTTCTTCGACCAGCTCGGCGACAACCGCGGCGAGTTCGTGCAGCTCAGCCTCAACATTCCGATTTTCAACGGCTTGCAGAACCGCGTGGGCGTGCAGCGCGCCGAAATCGGCATCCAGCAGAACCAATTGCGCGCCGAGCAAACCCGCCTGCAGCTGCGCCAGACCATTCAGCAGAGCTACGCCGATGCCCTGGCCGCCCAGCGCCGCTTTTCGGCCAGCGCCCGCCAGGTCGAGGCCCTGCAGCTGGCCTTCCGCAACGCCGAAATTCGCTTCAACAACGGCCTGCTTAACGGCACCGACTTCAACATTGCCCGCAACAACCTCACGGCAGCCGAGTCAGACATGATTCAGGCCAAGTATGAGTTCTACTTCCGCCGCAAAGTGCTTGAGTTCTACCAGGGCAAGCCGCTGGCGCTGTGATTTTGGGTGATGAGGCGATGGGGTTATGAGGTGATGAGGTTTTCACTACTTCACCTCCGGCCGTCCCCATCCTCTTCACCCCATCACCTTATTACTTCATCACCTAAAAATGAAAAACAACCGGACTCTTTTTATTCTGCTGGGTTTGCTCGTCGTCTTGATTGGCGGCTTTATGGTGGCCAAGAAAAGCGGCCTAGTGGGCAAGCCTGTCGGCACGGAGGTGCTCACGGCCAAGGCGGCGCCGGCCACCATCGTCGAGAAGGTCAGCGCCTCGGGCAAGGTGCAGCCCGAAACGGAAGTGAAAATCTCGCCCGACGTGTCGGGTGAAATCACCGAGCTCTACGTGGAAGAAGGCGACTCCGTGCGCAAGGGCCAGCTGCTGCTGCGCATCCGGCCCGACAACTACCAGGCCATGGTGAACATGCAGAGCGCCCAGGTGGGGGCCCAGCGTGCCAACGTCGGCCAGGCCCAGGCCCGCCTGCAGCAGCTGCTGGCCAACGCCCGCCAGACCGAGCTCAGCTACCGCCGCAACGCCTCGCTCTATAAGCAAAAGGTGATTTCGCAGGCCGAGTACGAAACGGCTAAAGCCGCTTACGAGGCCTCGCAGGAGGAAATCAACAGCGCCCGGCAGTCTATCCGGGCCAGCCAGAGCACCGTGCAAAGCGCCCAGGCCAGCCTGGAGGAAGCCCGCAAAAACCTGAATAAAACTACGATTTACGCGCCCGTGAGCGGCACCGTGAGCAAACTCAACGTGAAAAAAGGCGAGCGGGTGGTGGGCACCTCTCAAATGGCGGGCACCGAAATCATGCGCATCGCCAACCTCAACAACATGGAGGTGCGCGTGAACGTGAACGAGAACGACGTGAGCAACATCAACATCGGCGACTCGGTAGAGGTGGAAGTGGACGCCTACGCCAGCAAGGACGAGAAATTTCGCGGCCTGGTCACCAACATTGCCAACACGGCCAAGGACGCCCTCACGGCTGAGGCCGTGACCGAGTTTGAGGTGCGCATCCGGCTGCTGCCCGAAAGCTACCGGCACCTGAGCCGCACCGTGGGCAAGCGCACCATCGTGCCCTTCCGCCCGGGCATGACGGCCTCCGTCGACATCATCACCGACCGGCAGGCCGGCGTGCTGAGCGTGCCGCTGGCCGCCGTCACCACCCGTTCCGACTCGGCCAAGGCCGAGGACAAAGACGGTCCGAAGGTGCGCATCGGCCGCCGCAACGGCAGTGCCACCGCCAACAGCGACAAGGCCGCCCCCAAGCCCGAAGTGCAGGAAGTGGTGTTCGTGGTGCGCGGCGGCAAGGCCGTGCTGACGCCCGTAAAAACCGGCATCAGCGACTTCCAGAACATTCAGATTACCAAAGGCCTGCAGCCCGGCGACGAAATTGTGAGCGGCCCGTTCCGGGCGGTGGCCAAAGACCTCAAGGATGGCAAGCTCGTGACGGTGAAAGACGAGAAAAGCCTGAACAAATCGGCCCTGAAAGACGGGAGCGAGGACGAGGAAGAAGACAAGTAGCGGAGGGCGTTTCCCTGTCGCCTACCAGGCCGCAGTTTGTCCCGCAGGACAAGTCGACCAGGCAATAATACTGAAACTGAAGCGACGCTTCCATCTGAATTTTCATTGGAAAAAATAGCCATGCTCGGCGGCGGCTCCTGGGCCACGGCGCTGACTAAAATCCTGTCCGAAAACGGTGCCCGCGTGCACTGGTGGCTGCGCAGCAAGGAGGACGTGCAGCACCTGCTGCGCACGCGCCACAACCCGCGCTACCTCTCGGCCGTGCAGTTCGACCTGGACCGGGTGCGCCCCACCAACGACTTAAAAGACGCCGTGAAAGCCGCCGACTGGCTGGTGCTGGCCGTGCCCGCCGCCTTCGTGCAGCCCGTGCTGGATTCGCTGGACCGCGACGCGCTCAAGGGCAAGCGCATCATCTCGGCCATTAAGGGCATGATTCCGGGGCGCAATGTGCTCGTGACCGACTACGTGGCCGAGCGGTTTCGGCTGCCGCACACGCAGGTGGGCGTGGTGGCCGGCCCCTGCCACGCCGAAGAGGTGGCCCTGGAAAAGCAGAGCTACCTAACCATCGGCTCGCCCGACCCCCTGCTGGCCGAGGACTTTTGCGAGCTGTTGCGCAACCGCTACGTGAAGGCCTGCCCCGCCGCCGACCTCGACGGCATCGAGTACTGCGCCGTGATGAAGAACATCATTGCCCTGACCGGCGGCATCGCCCACGGCCTGGGCTACGGTGACAATTTCCTGGCCGTGCTCGTGAGCAACGCCGTGGGGGAAATGCGCCGCTTCGTGCAGGCCGTGAACCCGCAGCCGCGCGACCTCTCCGGCTCGGCCTACCTCGGCGACTTGCTCGTGACGGCCTACTCGCAGTTCTCGCGCAACCGCACCTTCGGCAGCATGGTGGGCCGCGGCTACTCGGTCAAATCAGCCCAGCTGGAAATGAACATGATAGCCGAGGGCTACTACGCTGTGAAGTCCATTCACGAGCTCAATAAACAATTGAAAGTCAAAATGCCCATCACCGAAGCGGCGTATAATATTCTGTACGAGCGGATTTCGCCGGCCGTGGAGCTGGAGATACTGAAGGAGAAATTGCGGTAATGAGAAACGCCCTGAACTGGTGGCTGGTCGCATTGAGCGGAGGCGTTATGTCCTGCCTGCTTATTCTGCTTACCCACGCACAATACAGCAAGCCGCTGTGGTTGTATGCGCCCGTAGTAGCCGGTGAGCAGGGCACGGAGCCGCTGTGGTCATCGCTCATGTACAGCCCCTATGTGCTGCGAGGTGCCGGCCCGACCCCGCAGGACTACGCCACGTACCAAGGGATGCTGCTCTGCGCAATAGTCGTTTCGGGGGTAGCTTTTAACGCCTGGCTGGTGAGCCTGCACCGGCTGCAGCAATATGCAGCGACAGTGAAATTTCCTACTTGGAAAAAAATATTGCCACTCGTACTGCTGCTGCCCTTTGCCGTTCACTGGTATGGCATGAAGCATTACTGGGCAGAGAACTCTCGTCGCTATAACGTCGTCATCCGGAAATACCACGCGGAGGCGCGGGCGAGGCGGCAACGAAACGGTCAGGTCACAGAGCCGCCGTCACGGCTGGGCGTTGGCTCAGCTCTTGATTCGGCACGCTGAATGTCGAGGATAAGTCACTTTTTCGTCGAGTTGTTTCCTTATCAGTTTGCCCCTCAGATAGTCGCTGCCGCCGCACATTTATTATTATGCCCGCCTGAGCTATGAAAGTCGTCGGCTTCACCTTCGTCCGCAACGCCGTTACCTACGACTACCCCGTGCTGGAGAGCCTTAACTCCCTGCTGCCGCTTTGCGACGAAGTAGTGGTGGCCGTGGGCCGCTCCGACGACGCCACGCTGGACCTTATTCGGGGCCTGGAATCGCCGAAAATTCGCATCATCGAAACTGAGTGGGACGATACGCTGCGCGAGGGCGGTCGGGTGCTGGCCGTGGAAACCGACAAGGCCTTGGCCGCCGTGCCCGCTGATGCCGACTGGGCCATCTACCTGCAGGCCGACGAAGTGCTGCACGAGGCCGACTACCCGGCCATCCGCGCCGGTATGACCCGCTGGCAGGCTGCGCCGGAGGTAGACGGGCTGCTGCTGGCCTACCGGCATTTCTACGCCTCCTACGATTATCTCGGCGACGCCAAGCGCTGGTACCGCCGCGAGATTCGGATTGTGCGGCCCGGCATCGGCGTGTATTCGTACCGCGACGCGCAGGGCTTCCGCAAAACCAGCAACCAGAAGCTGCGGGTGAAGCTGCTGGTTGCCACCGTGCACCACTACGGCTGGGTGAAGGCCCCGGCCGCCATGCAGCGCAAGCAGGAAACCTTCAATAAGCTCTGGCACAGCGACGAATGGGTGGCCGAGCACGTTGCGCCGGCCGCGGAGTTCGACTACAGCCAGATTGATTCGCTGCAGCGCTTCACCGGCACGCACCCGGCCGTGATGGCCGCCCGCATCCGGGCCCAGAACTGGCACTACGCCCACGACATGAGTCGCAACGCCTACCGCTTCAAAGACCAGTTCAAGCACCTGGTAGAGCGCCTCACCGGATACCGCCTCGGCGAGTACCGCAATTATCAGCTCATTTAGCTTACAGCTCCGCATGACCAACTGGCTGCCGCTAGCACTGCTCACGGCTTTGTGCCTGGCGCTGTATAATTTCTTTATCAAGCTCGCGGCCAACCACTTGCCGGCTGCCGTGGGCGCAGTGGTGCTGCAGCTGGTGGCTGCCGGGCTGGGAGGCATCTGGCTTTTGCGCCTCAGGCTGCTGGGGCAGCCCATGCCGCTGTCCAGCAGGGGGGTA
>CAXUEM010000214.1:0-4527 GCA_964249885.1 uncultured Hymenobacter sp.
GGGGGGGGCACGGGGGGACGGCGCCTATTCTGGGCATCACGGGCACGGGCGGGGCGGGCAAATCCAGCTTGGTAGATGAGCTGGTGCGGCGCTTTCTGATGGACTTCCCCGAGAAGAACATTGCCATCATTTCCGTGGACCCCAGCAAGCGCAAGACGGGCGGCGCCCTGCTGGGCGACCGAATTCGGATGAACTCCATCAACTCGCCGCGGGTGTACATGCGCAGCCTGGCCACGCGTCAGAGCAACCTGGCGCTTTCGCGCTACGTGCAGGACGCCGTGGACGTGGTGAAGGCTGCCAACTACGACCTGATTATCCTCGAAACCTCCGGCATCGGGCAGTCCGACACCGAAATCATTGAGCACTCCGACGCCAGCCTGTATGTGATGACGCCCGAGTACGGCGCGGCCACGCAGCTGGAAAAAATCGACATGCTCGATTTTGCGGACGTCATTGCCCTGAACAAGTTCGACAAGCGCGGTGCGCAAGATGCCCTGCGCGACGTGCGCAAGCAGTACCAGCGCAACCACGGCCTCTGGGACACGCCCACAGACGAGATGCCCGTGTTCGGCACCATCGCCTCGCAGTTTAACGACCCCGGCATGAACCGCCTCTACCGGGCCGTGCTGAAGATGCTGGAAACCAAAACCGGCGCCACCTTCGCCTCGCAGCTCGAAACCACAGTGGAGGATTCGGAGAAGATTTACATCATCCCGCCGCACCGCACCCGCTACCTCTCCGAGATTGCCGAATCCAACCGCGCCTACGACCAGCGCGTGCGCGAGCAGGCCAACATTGCGGAAGTAGCCGGCGCGTTTGCCAAGCTGGAAGAGCACTACCGCGCCGAGAAAAAAGACGGCACGGTGGAGGAGTTCAGCAAGAACAAGCAAACCCAGCTCCGCCGCCTCGACGCCGACGCCCAGGCCCTGCTGGAAAACTGGGATGACACCCTGCAGAACTACCGCAATCCGGAGTACGTGTACTCGGTGCGCGGCAAGGAAATCCGGGTGCAGACGCACACCAAGTCCTTGTCGGGCAACATGATTGCCAAGGTGTCGGTGCCGCGCTATACCGGCTGGGGCGACCGGCTGCGCTGGGCCATGCAGGAGAACTTCCCCGGCGTGTTTCCCTACACGGCCGGTGTGTTCCCCTTCAAGCGCGAGGGCGAAGACCCCACCCGCATGTTTGCCGGTGAGGGCGGCCCGGAGCGCACCAACCGCCGCTTTCACTACGTGAGCATGGGCCTGCCCGCCAAGCGTCTGAGCACGGCTTTCGACTCGGTGACGCTCTACGGCGAAAACCCCGACCTGCGGCCCGACATCTATGGCAAAATCGGCAACTCGGGCGTAAGCGTCGCCTGTCTCGACGATGCCAAGAAGCTCTATTCCGGCTTCAACCTGGCCAATCCGACTACGTCGGTTTCGATGACCATCAACGGTCCGGCTGCCCAGCTGGCCGCGTTTTTCATGAACGCCGCCATCGACCAGCAGTGCGAGCTGTACATCAAGGAAAACGGCCTGGAAGCTGAGGTTGACCGAAAAATCGACCAGATTTACGCTGAAAAGAACCTCACCCGCCCCCGCTACCAGGGCGAGCTGCCTGCTGGCAACGACGGCCTCGGCCTGATGCTGCTCGGCGTGACCGGCGACCAGGTGCTGCCCGCCGACGTGTACGCCACCATCAAAACCCGGACGCTAACGCAGGTGCGCGGCACCGTGCAGGCTGACATTCTGAAGGAAGACCAGGCCCAGAACACCTGCATTTTCAGCACTGAGTTTGCGCTGCGCCTGATGGGCGACGTGCAGGAATACTTCATCCAGCAGAAGGTGCGGAATTTCTATTCCGTGTCCATCTCCGGCTACCACATTGCCGAGGCCGGCGCCAACCCCATCACCCAGCTGGCCCTTACGCTCTCCAACGGCTTCACGTTCGTGGAGTATTACGTGAGCCGCGGCATGAGCGTGAACGACTTCGCGCCGAACCTGAGCTTCTTCTTCTCCAACGGCATCGACCCGGAGTACGCCGTGATTGGGCGGGTGGCGCGCCGCATCTGGGCCAAGGCCATGAAGTTGAAGTACGGCGCCGACGCCCGCAGCCAGATGCTGAAGTACCACATCCAGACGTCGGGCCGCAGCCTGCACGCGCAAGAAATCGACTTCAACGACATCCGCACCACGTTGCAGGCGCTGTACGCCATCTACGACAACTGCAACTCCCTGCACACCAATGCCTACGACGAGGCCATCACCACGCCCACCGAGGAATCGGTGCGCCGGGCCATGGCCATTCAGCTCATCATCAACCGGGAGCTGGGCCTGGCCAAAAACGAGAACCCGCTGCAAGGCTCCTTCATCATCGAGGAGCTGACCGACCTGGTGGAAGAGGCAGTGCTGCTCGAATTCGACCGCATCACCGAGCGCGGCGGCGTGCTGGGCGCGATGGAAACCATGTACCAGCGCGGCAAAATCCAGGAAGAGAGCATGCACTACGAGATGCTCAAGCACACCGGCGAGTACCCCATAATAGGAGTAAACACCTTCCTCTCGTCCAAAGGCTCGCCCACGGTGGTGCCGGCCGAAGTCATCCGCGCCACGGAGGAGGAAAAGCAGTACCAAATCGACATGCTCACCCTGCTGCACCAGCGCAACGCCGACCAGGCCCCGGCGCGGCTCAAGCAGCTCCAGCAAGTGGCGGTGGCCAATGGCAACCTGTTTGCCGAGTTGATGGAAACGGTGAAGTACTGCTCACTCGGGCAGATTACGAACGCGCTGTTTGAGGTCGGCGGGCAGTACCGGCGGAATATGTAAGGGTTAGATTTAACGAATAAAAGAAGCGTGCTCTTAGAAAGCATGCTTTTTTTATTTGTTTTCAATACTGAATTTAAGAATGATATTGTAAAGAATATCCTTAATAAACTCAATTGCTTTGTTTTTAGAAATCTTGATACCGGATGGGTGCGCGCAAGAGTTTCTTGTACCAAGCTTTTCTTCTAATATTTTACGCACATCGTTGGAGATGATGTTAGCTTCTCTACACAGTGCAATAAATATTCCTTCAGGTATTTCTGAAAAATCATCTTTTGTTTGCACAGAAGTCACCTTGATTCTTTTGTTATTCTGCAACGCCAATTTAGTATTAAAGTCAACAAGTTTAGAGGAGATAATATAATTATAGAGGTGGTCTATACCCAGAATCCAAACCATTATTACAGAAGCGCGATACGCACCGACTTCAACAGTCTTTATGGTTTCATCTAAGAAATCTTTGCCATTTGCATCTACAATATCTTCTTTGAGTTTATTGAGGTCAATCTCGACTTCAATAACTGGTTTATCTACTCGCAGAGTTTTAAAGAGCTCATCAAGTTTGTACTGACTGATACCATAGTCACCATTGACTTTGATGAAATTGGGACTGCGCCCCTTCGCATTCTCAACCAAATACTCCCTTACCTTGGTATAAACAGGAAGATTCGCCTCCCTGAAACACAATTCTATTGAAGCTCTATTAAAGGAAGCTTCCTTTCGAATAGCCGTCACATAAAATGCGAAATAAAGGCATTTTTCAGATTGCTTCAACTCAAAGAAATCAGGAATGGCTCTAACGAAACTAATAGTATCCATCGTTATTCTTTGGCAGCCTTTGCCGGTTTCTTTTTCACCACGTTTTTAGGCTTTGGCTTGCCTTCAGATTTACCTGCAATTACTTGTTCAGCATATTTCTTTCCCTCAGGAGTAATTAAATAATTCGTATCATTAACCCCCTTAAACCACTTCTTTATTACACAAGCTTTAAAATTACTAGAAAGATTTTTTATTCTTACCGTATCTCGACGTCCGCTTTCTGCATACTTTTCAAGCACGTTTTCGCGAGTGAACTGCTCTTTACCAAATTCGGAAGAGTAGAAAGCATATATTAGCACCCACTCGTTCTCTAGCTTAGGCAAGTCCCTCATTACAATATCTTTTATTGTTGGCAAATGACTTTCAACCTCTTCGATCTCTACTTCGTCTCCTATACCATCTGAACTTGACTGTTCGCGGCCATCTATCAATTTATGAGAAAGGTTATTTGATGCTCCGTTATTCGTTTTATGCTTCTGTGAATTTCCGTTTCCTCCATTAGGTTGAAGGGAATTAGCTAAGTCAAACATTTCAACCAAATATTTTAACACCCTAATTTTTGCGTTTGCGTCTAGCTCTGACAATAAAGCTCCGCATTTGTTGAGGGCATTCAATTCGGCTTCTATAGGAGAGTTATACATGCTTTGAGGAATGGAGTGATACATCAACATTACAATATTATTTCTAAAGAAGCCAATTTCGCTCTTAACTGCATGTGAGTAACCTGCATCCCACTCTTTTCCCTACCTCGGGAGCGTAGGGTGTTTTGCGCAACGAGTGCTTCCGCGTCCCCACCAAACGCAGTTCCAAAGACACTTCCAGCTTCCTCAGCGGCTTCGAGAGGCGCCAGGGGCACGGGGGCGGGCGCGGTGCTGAGAAACGCTAAGCTTCGGCTGCGGCGGTG
>CAXUEM010000214.1:4537-5802 GCA_964249885.1 uncultured Hymenobacter sp.
CTAGGCTGCTTCCTTGGCCTGCCCTTGGTGTACCACCCGCGCATGGCGAGGCAGCGGTGCGGCGGCCACGGCCAATTTGTAGGGCCGATTAAAAGCTTCCTGCGACACGTGGAAGTAGCTGGCGAGGCGGCGGATAACCTCTTTCGACAGTCCCCGGCGGCGGTTCAGGATGTCCGATACTGCGCGACTAGCGCGAGTTTAGCGGAGCGTAACTCGTGCTGACCTTTCGGGCGAGGCTGTGCCTCGCATCAAGACGATACGCTTGAACATTCTGACGGTGTAGTCCCGCTTTGCCGCGTTGCGGCCGTGGCGGGGCCGCCTCCCCATCCTGGTTGGGCACCAGTTAAGGCTTCGCCGAAACTCGCGCCAGTTGCACGCCAGTCGCACGCCAAAATCTCGCCTGGCTTGGCCGGAGATGGAAATTTTGTTACATGCTGGGTAAAAAAATTTCTTCATGTAACAAAAGTTGTTACATCCACTTCTTTTTTTTCTTGGCGTGTAACATCTCAATCCACTTGGTCAAATTGGTTGGATTCAACTAGCGCATGTTGTAGCTGCGCTCAAACCCGCGCCGGTCGCAATACCGCAAGTCACGAATCGCTGAGCGACCTTTGCCGGCCCATGAAGCACCTGATTGACCTATCCAGCTGGAACCGGCGCGAGCATTTCACCTTCTTCTCCGCGTTCGAGGAGCCGTTTTTCGGCCTCGTGGCCTCCGTGGACTGCACCCGCGCGCTGGCCGAAGCCAAGCGGCTAGAGGTGCCGTTTTTCCTGTACTACCTGCACGCGGCTATGTACGCGGTGAACGCAGTGGAGGCCTTGCGCTACCGCATTGAGGACGGGCAGGTGTACTGCTACGACCGCATCCACGCCTCGGCCACCATCGGCCGGCCTGACCACACGTTCGGTTTCTCTTTTTTCGAGTTTCACGAGGAGCTAGCCGATTTCGTGGCGGGCGCCCGCGCTGAAATTGCGGCCGTGCAGGCCAGTGCCGGCCTGCGCCTGAGCGAGCAGACCGGCCGAACCGACCTCATTCACTTCTCGGCCCTGCCCTGGGTGCGCTTCACCGGCTTTACGCATGCCCGCAGCTTCTCGCACCCCGACTCCTGCCCCAAAATTTCGGTGGGCCAGACCTACGCCGAAGGCGGGGCCACGCTGATGCCGGTTTCGATAAACGTGCACCACGGCCTGGCCGATGGCTACCACGTGGGGCAGTTTCTAGCCGCGTTTCAGCGGGACCTGGGCTAGGCCGGCCGGGGCCAGCA
>CAXUEM010000215.1:0-5407 GCA_964249885.1 uncultured Hymenobacter sp.
GCCGCCAGCGTGGTTTTAATTATAGATAAAAACGTCATAAAAAAGGGAAAAGAAACGAACCCGGCACTGGTCGGAGAGGCAAGGTACTGCCCGCCGGCACGCCAACCAAGCCCGGTTCGGCGGCGGGCCGCGCGGGCCGGGCCGAAGACAAACCGCCGGATAATTCCGCTGGCCTTAGCCCAACTCTGTTCGGCGCGGGCCGTTAGGACCAAGTCGGGCCGCCGTGTTCGCCGGGCTCGGCGCCTGCCTTTTCTCACTTTCACCTCTCCTCCAACCTTGCATATGGCCGCCAACCCTAAACTCGCCGACACCCTTAACGAGCTGACGCTCTTCATCAACGACCGGATTGAGGGCTACAAAACCGCCGCCCGCGAAACCAAGGACGCCGAAAACCAGGTGTACTACCAGAGCCTGATTCAGCAGAGCGAGCAGTTCGTCAATGAGTTGAACGGCTTTGCCATCTCGGCCGGCGGCGATACGGAAGACAGCACCACGCTCAAAGGCAAGTTTTACCGCGGCTTCATGGACGCCAAGGCGCTGGTGACGGGCCGCGACGAGCAGAGCATCCTCGACTCGAACATCTACGGCGAGGAATGGGCCCTGAAAGCCTACCGCGAGGCCTTGGAAGACGGCGACCTGCCCGAGGCCGCCCGGCAGGCTGTGCAGCGCCAGTACGAAGCCTCGCAGCAAACCTACGAGAAGCTCAAAGCCCTGAAAGCGCAGGGCAAATAGCCGAAGCCAGCAGGCGCCGCCGGCCGCTCTGCTGAGAATTGCCGAATATTGCGGCTTCATTCGCTTCACTTTTTGGCGCTTACCCCCTGCTGGTGCGCCCTTTCCTGCATGAATTTCGAGTTTAAACCCTACGCCCCAGCTTCCAAATACAAGACGGCCGCTGCTTACTTCTCCATGGAGTTCGCGCTGGACCAGTCGCTGAAAATCTACTCCGGCGGGCTGGGCTTTCTGGCCGGCTCGCACATGCGCTCGGCCTACGAGCTGAAGCAAAACCTGGTCGGCATCGGCATGCTCTGGAGCTTCGGCTACTACGACCAGGGCCGCAACGAAGACCAGACCCTGCGCGTGGACTACACCCGCAAGGAATATTCTTTCCTGCAGGATACCGGCCTGGTGTTCCCGATTATCATTCACGGCGCCGAGGTGCACGTGAAGGCCCTGTACCTGGCGCCCGAGACCTTCGGCACGGCGCCGATGTTTTTTCTAACCACCGACATTCCGCAGAACGACTACGTTTCGCGCACCATCACCCACCACCTCTACGACCCCAACGAGGCGGCCCGCGTGGCCCAGAGCATCGTGCTGGGCGTGGGCGGCGGCAAGCTGCTGGATTTGCTGGGCCGCAAAACCGACGTCTACCACCTCAACGAGGGCCACGGCCTGCCGCTGGCGTTTTTCCTCTACGCCAAGCACGGCCGCAGCCTGGAAGAGGTGCAGAAGCGTCTGGTATTCACCACCCACACGCCCGAGCTGGCCGGCAACGAGGAGCGCCCCATGCGCCTGCTCGAAGACATGACCTTCTTCGGTGAGGTGCCGGCCGAGGAAATCCGGCGGGTGGCGCAGATTTACGACGGCGACTCGCTCAACTACACCCTCACGGCCCTGCGCTTCGCGCGCCGCGCCAACGCCGTGAGCAAGGTGCACGCGCTGGTGAGCAACGAGATGTGGGGCGACAACGCCGGCATCTGCCCCATCATCCCGATTACCAACTCCCAGAACGGCAGCTACTGGCGCGACCCCGAGCTGGCCCGCGCCCTCAAGGCCAAGGACGACAACGCCCTGCTGGCCCGCAAAAAGGAGCTGAAAAAGGAGCTGTTCAAAATCGTGGCCGACCAGACCGGCAAGCTCTTCGACCCCGAGGTGCTAACCATTGTCTGGGCCCGCCGCTTTGCCGGCTACAAGCGCGCCGACCTGATTCTGCGCCACTTCGAGCGGTTCCGGGCGCTGGTGAGCCACGCCGACCGGCCGGTGCAAATCATCTGGGCCGGCAAGCCCTATCCCAAGGACTACGGCGCCATCAACTTGTTTAATGAGTTGATTAACAAGACCCGCGGCCTGAAAAACTGCGCCGTACTCATCGGCTACGAGCTGGGCCTGTCGGCGGTGCTGAAGAAAGGCTCCGACCTTTGGCTGAACACGCCGCGCTTCCCGCGCGAGGCCTCCGGCACCAGCGGCATGACCGCCGCCATGAACGCCAGCGTGAACCTGAGCATCGCCGACGGCTGGATTCCCGAGTTCACGCGCAACGGCGAGAATGGCTTCCTCATCCCCCACTCGCCGGTCGAAGAAGCCGAGAACGTGAAGGACAACGCCGAAGCCACCGTCCTACTCGATGTGCTGGAAAACACCATCCTTCCGCTCTATTACAACGAGCCCAAAAACTTCCTCAAAGTGGTAAAAACCGCCATGAAGGAAGTGGAGCCCGAGTTTGAGAGTGGCCGTATGGCCCGCGAATACTACGAGCAACTGTATAAGTAAATCGCAGGCAAAAGCCGAACGACCAACTCCTCTCCTTTTTTAAGGCGGGGAGTTGGTTGTTCTATTCATTCTTATTCGTCCATCTTATGTGTGGCCGCTACACCTTCGTAACTCCGGCGCCCGCCGCTGAAAAGCGCTTCGGCGCCCAGGCCAAAGATGCGCCGGTGCCCACTACCTACAACGCCGCGCCCTCGCAGAAGCTGCCCATCATCACCAACGCCGCGCCGGGCCAGATTCAGCTCCTGAGCTGGGGCCTGGTGCCGAGCTGGAGCAAAGACCCGGCGGCCGGCCCCAAACCCATCAACGCCCGCGCCGAAACCCTGGCCGAAAAGCCCAGCTTCCGGCAGCTGCTCTCGCGGCGCCGCTGCCTGGTGCTGGCCGACAGCTTCTACGAGTGGCAGGCCACCGAGCGCGGTAAGATTCCGCACCGCATTTTGCTAAAGGATGAGCAGCCCTTTGCCTTCGCCGGCCTCTGGGACGAGTGGCTGGACCGCGGCACCGGCGAGTTGCACCCCACCTTCACCATCATCACCACCGAGCCCAACGAGCTGATGGCCAGCCTGCACAACCGCATGCCCGTCATCCTGCCCCACCGCGAGGCCGAGCTGGCCTGGCTGTCCGACGACCTCAAACCCGCCGACCATCAGCAGCTGCTCGTGCCCTACGATGCCCGGCTCATGCGCGAGTACGCCGTAACCACGCGGGTAAACTCACCGGCCAATAATGACGCGGACGTATTGCAAGCGGCAGCGTAGGGGGGCAAAACCGGAATGTTCGCATATTTAGAGCATGAAACAACTGCTTCTACTATTCTTGCTGAGTTTCGGCTCTGTACCTGGGGCAGCGGCCCAGAACCGCATCACGCCCGCCCCCGGCTTGCCGGCCGATTCGCTGGGCCGCATTCAGTTCACGGGCGTGGTGGCGGTGCCGGGTGTGGCGGCGGCCGAGCTGCAGGCCCGCGCCCGCGAGTGGGTGGCGCTCACGTTTCAGGATGCCCGCCAAGTCACGCAAC
This sequence comes from uncultured Hymenobacter sp., assembly GCA_964249885.1. Classification (GTDB taxonomy): domain Bacteria; phylum Bacteroidota; class Bacteroidia; order Cytophagales; family Hymenobacteraceae; genus Hymenobacter. Next base: position 3,503 of record CAXUEM010000215.1, read on the forward strand.
TCGACGATGCCGCGCGCGGGGTGCTCATCGTGCGGGGCTATACGAACATGAATGCCGACCCCTCGGCCAAAGGCCCGGGGCCGGACGTGCCGCTGGGCTTCACGCTGCGGCTCGACATGCGGGAAGGCCGCTACCGCTACGAGCTGCGCGACCTGTCAATGGCCCTGCACGCCAGCGGCCCATTTGCTTCGCGCCTCGACGGCACCAATGACCAAGCCAGTCAGCAGGCATATGACGCCGCAGCTTGGCTGACCGGGGCCACGGCCACCGTCGAGGCCAGCCAGCGGCAGCGGTTACTCCAGCCCGCCTACTCGGCTAATCCGGCTGACTACAACGTGCTCGTTAGCGCCGGCCGCCGCTGGCCCCAAATTAGCGCCGGCATCAGCCGCAGCGTCACGCAGCTGCTCGAGTCGCTGCGCCGCCACCAAACCGCGCCGCCGCAAAAGTGGTAAGCGGGCTTGAGCACAACCGCTACTCCGCCCGCTCATACCGGTTCAGCAGGCGCAGCAGCACGCCGTTGGTCCAGCCGAAGCCGTCTTGCAGCGGGTATTCGCCACCGCCGGCGGGGCGGGCAGGGTTGACCACGTCGTATTTCTCCAGCAGCTTGCCGGTTTGCAGGAACACGCGGCGGTTGAGGCGCAGCCAGCGCCGGGCCACGGTGTCGGCCAGCACCCCCTGCTGGTAGCGGTTCAGGCCCTCGATGGCCAGGTATTGGAGCGGCGCCCAGCCGTTGGGGGCATCCCACTGCTGGCCGGTTTTATTCAGGCTAGTGACCAAGCCGCCGGGTTTCAGGAAGCTGGTTTTCAAGACTGCCGCTACCCGCGCGGCCTGCGCCTTCGAGGCCAGCCCGTAGCTGAGCGGCAGCACGCCCGCCAGCGTGCGCACCGCCGAGCGCTGCTTCAGCCGCCAGTTATAGTCCTCAAACCAGCCGGCCTTGGTGTCCCAGCTCAGGGCCAGCAGGGCGGCGCGGCGCTGCCGGGCTTTGGCGGCGTAGAGGCGGGCCTGGGCGGGCGCATCGGCCACGCGGCTGGCCTCGGCCAGGGTCATTTCCAATTGATAAAGCAGGCAGTTCAGGTCCACGGGCACCAGGTCGGTGGTTTGGATGCTTCCCAGCCCGCCGGCCGGCCCGAACCAGCGGCTGCTGAAGTCCCAGCCCGAAGCGGCTGCGGCCCGCACGTGGCGGTAGAACTGCGCCGGCGGCTGCCGGCTCTTCTTGGCGGCGGCCACGTCCTCGGCGTAGGCTTCCTCGCGGGGCTGGGTGCGGTCGTCCCAGTAGCGGTTGAGCACGGCGCCGCTGGCCAGCTTCACGGCGCGGCGGCCGGCGGTGCCGGGTTGCAGCTGCTCGGCGCCCTGCATCCAGTAGCGATACTCGCGCTCCAGGGCGGGGCGGTAGCGCAGCAGCTCGGCATTGCCCCGCTGCTGGGCCAGCAGCTGCACCATGCCGGCGAACAACGGCGGCTGCGAGCGACTCAGGTAGTAGCTGCGGTTGCCGTTGGGCACGAAGCCGTAGCGGCTTATCAGGGAAGCAAAATTGTCGGTCAGGTCGCGGGCCAGTTGCACTTTATTGGCTTCCAGCAACCCCAGCATGGTGAAATAAGAATCCCAGTAATACACCTCGCGGAAGCGGCCGCCGGGCACGAGGTAGGGCCGGGGCAGCGGCAGCAGCGAGCGGTAGGCGGCCAGCGAGTCGGCCGGCCCTCCGGGGTGGGCGCCAGCAGGGGGTGTCGCGGGCCGGGCCAGCACGGTCCAGAGCGTGTCGAGGTGGCGGCGCAGCCCGCCCCCGACGTTGCTGCGAAACACCGAGGCCGAGTCGGCCGGCAGCTCGAAGTGCGCTTCGACAAACGCTTTGAGCCGAAAGCCGGGCCGGACTTTTTCGCGGCGCCAGGCGGCCAGGATGGCGGCCGG
>CAXUEM010000215.1:5463-5745 GCA_964249885.1 uncultured Hymenobacter sp.
AAGGTTTTGCTGTCGGGGAACACGCGCCCCTGCTGGACGGCCTCGAACAAACCCGGAAACAGCTGCCGCGGCGAAGCGACCGGGGCCGCCGCGACGGCCTGAGCCCGGCCCGGCCGGGTGCTCAGGCACAACAACAGAAGGACGCAGTAGCTCGCTCGCATGCACATGGCTGAAAAACAACAAAATCGGCCCCGCTTACGGCCCGGACAGCCTCCAGCGACAAACCCGGCAAAATATAACTCATTCAAGGGCACGGAATTCGCTAGGTACACTGTTCTGAAG
>CAXUEM010000216.1:0-5318 GCA_964249885.1 uncultured Hymenobacter sp.
GGGAGAGGGGAGCAGAAGCCATGCGGCGAAGATAGGGGCGGGTACCTTTGTCAAAACGCACGTCATGCTGAGCGCAGCGCAGCGAAGTCGAAGCATCTCTCCCGCTGACTAACTCAATCGCTGTATAAGCTGATTACTTACGCGGTAAAGATGCTTCGGCTCCGCTCCGCTCACCATGACGTTCCTGCAATCGTCTGCCCATGCCTGCCTCGACTTCTACCTTTCCCCTCACCGCCACCACCCAGTTCGGCCTCGAAGACGTGCTGGCCCGCGAGCTGCACGAGCTGGGCGCCGAAATCGAGTACGTCGGCTCCCGCGCCGTCGAGTTTCGTGGTGACCAGCGGTTGCTGTACGACGCCGTGCTCTGGTGCCGTACGGCCATGCGCATTCTGCGCCCCTTCGCCGGGTTTTACGCGCGCGATGAGCGCAGCTTATACAATGAAGTAGGGCGCATCGCCTGGCAGGACATCATCCGGCCCGAGCAGACCTTTGCCATCACGGCCGTGGTGAACAAGTCCAGCTTCGAGCACTCGCTGTTCGTGGCTCAGCTCACCAAGGACGCCATCGTGGACCAGTTCCGCGACCGCACCGGGCAGCGCCCGAGCGTGGACACCAAGACGCCGGATATCCGCCTGCACCTGCGCATGCTGGAAAACGAGGTCGTGCTCAGCCTCGACGCGGCCGGCGACTCGCTGCACCGCCGCGGCTACCGCCAGCTCACCAACGTGGCCCCGCTTAACGAGGTGCTGGCCGCCGGCCTGGTTTTGCTCACCGACTGGGACCGCCGCACCCCCCTGCTGGACCCCATGTGCGGGGCCGGCACCATCCTCACCGAGGCGGCGCTCATCGCCCAGCGCATCGCGCCCGGCCTGTTTCACCAGGGCAAGTTCGGCTTCGAGAACTGGCCGGATTTTGACGAAAAACTCTGGTCCACGGCCCGCGCCGAAGCCGAAGCCCGGCGCCTGGAAGAGCCCCAGGCCTACATCGGCGGCTCCGACCTCGACCCCAAAACCATCGAGCTGGCCCGGCAGAACGTGGCCGCCGCCGGCCTCGACGACGTGGTGCGCTTGGCCGTGCGCGACGTGAAAGACGCCCAGCCGCCGCGCAACCAGCCGCCCGGCGTGCTGCTCAGCAACCCGCCCTACGGCGAGCGTATCGGGGAGGAAGAAGACATGGCGGCGCTTTACAAAACCATCGGCGACGTGCTGAAAACCAACTTTCCCGGCTACGCGGCCTACCTGTTCACCGGCAACCTGGAGGCGGCCAAGCGCGTGGGCCTGAAGCCGGCGCGGCGTGTGCCGCTCTTTAACGGGCCCATAGACTGCCGGCTGCTGAAGTACGAGCTGTACCAGGGCTCCCGGCGGCCGGTACCCCCTGCTGGCGGGCAATAGCTCCGCCTAGGTGAGTTCCAGCAGGGGGTGCCGGCTTGGAACTTCCCGCCCCAGGCCGTTATTTTATACTCCCTATTCCGCTGCCTTATGCCCGCCACCCTCACCGCCCCGTCTGACTTGCTTCCGGCCGCCCGCCGCGCCCTCAAGCAGTACTATGGCTACGACAATTTCCGCCCCATGCAGGCCGAAATCATTGAGCACATCCTGGGCGGCAAAGACACGGTGGTGCTCATGCCCACCGGCGGGGGCAAGTCGGTTTGCTTTCAGATTCCGGCCGTGGTGAGCGAGGGCGTATGCGTGGTCGTCTCGCCGCTCATTGCCCTGATGAAAGACCAGGTGGAAGCCCTGAAAGCCAACGGCATCCCGGCCGCGTTTCTCAATTCCAGCGTCGGCTCCAGCGAGGGCAGCAGCATTGCCAAGGCCGCCCTGAGCGGCCACCTCAAGCTGCTGTACGTGTCGCCCGAAAAGCTGCTCAGCGAGGGGTTTATGGGCTTTCTGCGCCGGGTGCCGCTGAGCATGTTCGCCATTGATGAGGCGCACTGCATCTCAAGCTGGGGCCACGATTTCCGGCCCGAATATACCCAGCTGCGGGCCCTGCGCGAGCAGTTTCCCCAAGTGCCCATCATTGCCCTCACGGCCACGGCCGACCGGCTCACGCAGCGCGACATCCGCACCCAGCTCAGTTTGCACGAGCCGAAAGTCTTCCTCTCCAGCTTCGATAGGCCCAACATCAACCTCATCGTGCGCCCCGGTCAGGACCGCGTGGGCTCGGTGCTCGACTTCATCGCCCGCCATCCTACTGAGGCCGGCATCATCTACTGCCTCTCGCGCAAGACCTGCGAAACCATCTCGCAGAAGCTCCTGCAGAAAGGCATCAAGGCCGCGCACTACCACGCCGGCCTCACGCCCAACCAGCGCAGCGCGGCCCAGGAGGCGTTTTTGCAGGACGATGTGCAGGTCATCGTGGCCACCATTGCCTTCGGCATGGGCATCGACAAGAGCAACGTGCGCTGGGTGATGCACTACAACCTGCCCAAAAACATCGAGGGCTACTACCAGGAAATCGGCCGCGCCGGCCGCGACGGCAGCCCGGCCACGGCGGTCTTGTTCTACTCCTTCGCCGATGTGATGCAGATGCGCGAGATGGTGACCAAGGACGTGCCCCCGCGCCAGGCCCAGCTCAATCAGGCCAAGCTGGAACGCATGCAGCAGTTTGCCGAAGCCGCTTCCTGCCGCCGCAAAATCCTGTTAAACTACTTCTCCGAAACCCTGGGCGAGGACTGCCAGAACTGCGACATCTGCCGCAACCCGCCCACCACCTTCGACGGTACCCTGCTGGCGCAGAAGGCCTTATCAGCCGTGTTCCGGGCCCGCGAGCGGCTCAGCATCACCCTGCTCATTGACGTGCTGCGCGGTATGCGCAACCAATCGGTCATCAGCGGTGGCTACGACCAGATAAAAACCTACGGCGCCGGCGCCGACCTGCCCTACCTGGACTGGTACAGCTACGTGCACCAGATGCTCAACGACGGCCTGTTCTACATCGCCTACGAGGAAGGCTACGCCCTCAAAATCACGGAGCGCGGCCAGCAGGTATTGAAAGGCGAGTTGAAGCTGCCACTCAAGAAATTCCAGATTTCGGAAAAAGCCGAAAAGCCCACCCGCGCGAGCAAAAAAGCGGCCACCGATGCCGCTGCTGCCGGCGCTGGCACGGCCGAGGCCCGCCTGTTTGAGCACCTGCGCCGCCTGCGCAAGCAGATTGCCGACGAGCAGGGCGTGCCGCCCTACGTGGTGTTTACCGACACGACCCTGCAGGAAATGGCCCAGGAGCAGCCCACCAGCCGGGTGGCCATGCTCAGCATCTCGGGCGTGGGCATGAAGAAGTTTGAAACCTACGGTGAGGCCTTTATCAAGCTCATTCTGGAGCACGGTGAAGCGCGTCCGCCCGCCGCCGACGCGCCCCTGGACCGTCCGCCCTTCGCCGACTCCGACGACGTGGCCCCGCCGCCCCGTAGCAGCGCCCAAAAAACGGCCGACCGCGACGTCAACGGCACCGAGGAGCAGACCTTTCAGCTGCACCGCCAGGGCCTCAGTCCCGAGCAGATTGCCCAGCAGCGCGGCCTGGCCCTGAGCACCGTGCTGGCCCACCTGGAGCGCGCCTACGCCAAGGGCCTGGACCTGCGCATCCAGGACTTCCTCACCGACACCCAACTCGCCGAAATTGCCACCGCCCGCGCGCAACTCGGCTCTTCGCCGCTCCTGCGCGACTTGTTCGACCACTTGCGCGAGAAGTACGACTACTTCCAACTGCGGCTGGCCGGCACATACGCGGCGCGGGGGCGCGGGGGCAGGTAAACGCCATGCTGCGCAAACTGCCGCTGCTGCTCGTTGGCTTGCTCATTGTGGCCTTTGCGGCCCTGATGCTGAGCAAAACGCTGCCTTACTATTCGTTTGAAAAAGGCATCCGTTTCCTCACGACCAAGAGCGAGCAAACCAACGATAATGGCTGGTTTCGACTCGGCTTCTACGTGCACATTACTGCGAGCCTGGTAGTTTTAGTACTAGGCTTGTTGCAGTTTGTGGCGGCGGTGGCGCGGCGCGGTCCGCGCCTGCATCGGTGCCTGGGATGGGGCTACGTGCTGGGCATTCTGGCGCTGGCCGCGCCATCGGGCTTAGTGCTGGCACGCTTCGCCAATGGCGGATTGGTGGCGCAGGTGGGGTTTTCGCTACAGTGCGTAGTGTGGTGGCTCACTACCTGGGCGGCATACCGGGCGGCCCGGCGCCATGAGTGGCCGCGCCATGTAGCCTGGGTGGTGCGTTCCTACGCCGTGACGCTGGCGGCACTCTCGTTGCGCAGCGAAAGCTATCTGCTGTATTATTTCTTTGGCACGAAGCCGATAGAAACCTACTTAACGGTAACCTGGCTTTCCTGGGTCGGCAATCTGGTGCTGGCTGAGCTGCTATTGGAGTTGGGGCTAGGCCGGCATTTTTTGCGGGTGATTTTAAGTCAGATGCGCAGTAGATTAGCCCCATGAAACTGCTAATCGCGCTGCTCGCCCTCGCCCTGACTGGCACTACCGCTTGCCAGCAGCCCACGCCGCCGTTGCACTCGCCGGTGTCAGCCGAAGCCCCGGTTGCGAAGCCCAATGTTGCGAAGTCAGCTACTGCCACTACGCCGGTTTCAGCCGCCGCGGCCCGTAGCGCCGACACGCTGACCACGGCTATGCTAGCCCTGCTGCGAGACTACGACCTGGCGCCGCTGTGGAGCAATTCAGATAAAGCGGACAGCATTAGCAATGGGAGCCCGGTGCTGGAAGGCTTTTTGGGTCCTGACCGCTACCGGATTGCGCTGGCCCTCACGCAGGTGCGGCGCGACAGTGCTAATCCGGCCCTGCTGCATGTGCAGGGCAAAAGCCGCTATAAGAAACAGGTCGTTCCTTTCAGTGGCACTATAGAAATCAGGCGATTAACGGACCTAAAGTCCTTTTTGGATTTGGCGCCCGAAGACTCACTGGCGCGGTCCTACACGGCCGAAAGTCATTTCGTGCTTTGCGAAGACCGTGCGGCTAAAAATGCCGGGGTGTTTGAAGGAACGGGGCTGCTTGATTTTTATATAACGCCGCGTGGAGTACTAGGTCAAATCATGGTCATGGCGGGCCAGGAAAACCCGGCGCGCGGTCAGGGCGTCATTCTGCGGGGAAAATGGACGAGCAACCACACCAAACAGCAAAAAGATTTGCTCGTGGCCCGCGACGTTTTCAGAATTGCGCCCGACGTGCTGACCAACTTTGGCATTGGGGAGCGCAGCGGGGAAATAAATCCAAAATACGCCAAGCTGGGCTGGACGGAGGTATGGGAAAACGAGGAGTGGTGGGCCGAGCCGGGCGTGATGGCAAACTTATAATGAAAAGACAAAATAATTAAAGT
>CAXUEM010000216.1:5328-5729 GCA_964249885.1 uncultured Hymenobacter sp.
CGCCGGACCCGTCTTCCGCGCATTTCCGGCCCGGCCCCCGAGACCATGATAAACACGAATTTAAAGTTCTGGCGCCGCGAGCTGGGCCTGACGCAGGCGCAGCTGGCGGATAAATTGGGTATTAAGCGCTCCTTGGTGGGTGCCTACGAGGAAGGCCGTGCCGAGCCCCGGCTGGTCACGCTCGTCAACATGGCCCGCCTGTTTAATATCTCGCTCGACGCGCTGGCGACGACGGACTTTACAAAGAAGAAAAACGCCAAGGCCGCCCAGCAGCGCATTGCCGTCGGCGCCAATGCCACCGAAGTAGACGCTGACCCCGCCACCGGCGGCAACCTGCGCGTGCTGGCCCTGACGGTGGACAAAGACGAAAACGAGAACATCGAGCTGGTGCCCATCAAGGC
>CAXUEM010000217.1:0-1549 GCA_964249885.1 uncultured Hymenobacter sp.
GAACCCAAGCGCGCACGGAAAACCCCGCGCCGAAGCCAGCCGGGGGCAGGTCCGGAAAGCGCACCTGGACGCTGCCGCGCCGCCGCTACGGGGCCAGCTCGCGCAGCGTGGCCGCCCGGTCGAGCTTGCCCGAGGCCGTTTCGCGGAACTGCGCGGCGTAGCGCAGCAGGCGGGGCCGCTCGTACTTGGCCAGGCGGGCGCGCAGCAAAGCCAGCAGGGGGGCTTCCTGCTCGGACGTCAGGGGCTCGCCTTCGAGCACGGCGGCCACGGTCTGGCCCAGGCGCTCGTCGGCCAGCCCCGTCACCAAGGCGCGGCCGGCCAGCAGCAGCTCGGCCAGGGCCACTTCCAGTACCTGCTCCACTTTTTCGGCCGGCACCTTCACGCCGCCGGAGTTTATCACAAAATCGGCCCGGCCCAGCCACTCGAAGCGGTGGGCGCCCGGCAGCAGCTTTATTTGGTCGTTGGTCGTGATGAGCTGGTCGTCGGTCACGTCGGCCTGCACCGTGAGGCAGCCGCGCGCGTCCTGCCCGACGTGGATGCCGGGCAGCACCTGGTAGGCCATGCTTTGGGCCGCCTCCTTGCCCGTGAGGCGGCGCAGGGCAATGTGGGAGGCCGTTTCGGTCATGCCGTAGGTCAGGTACACGGGCACCGTGAGCAGCGCCCGCACCCGCTGGGCCAGCCGGGTATCGACGGTGGCACCGCCCACCAAGATGGCTTTCATTTTATTTAATCTTTCGGCGTGGCCGGCGTCGAGCAGGGTGCGCAGCTGCAGGGGCACGAAGGAGGCAAAGTCAAACGTCGCGTCCTCGGGCACCAGGGCCAGCGGGTCGGCGGCGGGCTCCACGATGGTCAGGTGCATGCGCCGCTCCAGGCCGCGCACCAGCATCATCTGCCCGCCGATGAACTCGCAGTTCAAACACACCAGCAGCCGGTCGCCGGGCCCGAGGTCGAAGTAGTCGCCGGTGCGTCGGGCCGAGGCCGCCAGCTGGTGGCGCTTGAGAAACACCGGCTGCGGCGGCCCCGTCGAGCCCGAGGTGTGCAAGCCAAACTCCAGGGAGCCATTAAGCCACTGCCGCACAAAATCGAGCACCTTGGCCTCGTAGCCGTTTAGCTCAGTGGGCGCGGTGGCCGGATACTGCTGAATGTCGGCGTAGTAGAATTCGCGCCCGTTGAGGAGCAGGGAGGTGGGAAGGGTGTCGGTAGTAGTAGCCATGCAGCAAAGCTACAGCCGTGCTCCGGGGCAGCCGCGGGCCGCCGAGGCTGGATAGCGGAAGCCAAATAACGCTACGAGTTCAGCCACCGCTCATACGCCCGCGTCGAGGGGGCCGTCAGCAGGCAGGGAACCAGCAGCAAAACGGCAAAAAACACCAGATTCCACCACTCGCCGCCCAGAGCAAATGCCGCCAGCGGGGGCAGGCCGGCCAGGCCCAGCAGGGAGTTGCGCAGAAAAACCCGGCCCTGATACAGGCGCAGATTCTCGGCCGCTGGCCGCCGCGGGTGGGGCCGGATGTATCCGGATACGAAGTGTACCAGCACGCCCACTACGGCC
>CAXUEM010000217.1:1559-3307 GCA_964249885.1 uncultured Hymenobacter sp.
GGCCCGAGCCGCCGGCGCCGACGACGACGACATCGAACAGGTGGTCGGTGAAGTCGTACGCCGCCATCAGACGATCGCTCCCACGTTCGTCCCAAGGGCCACCTTCAGCAGGGCGATGACCGCCGCCGCGCCAAAGCCCCCCGCGGGGGGTGGGGGGGGCGGTGGCGGCCCCGGGGGGGGCCCGGGGCCAGCACCAGTCCGGCCATCAGGGCTGCCTGCAGGGCGTAGTGCAGGTAGTGCTGGCGGCGCATGCGCCGCAGGACCAGCGGCAGGTCGGGGGTATTCATCGGGCCAGGGACAGCTGCTCGGGGCGCCGGCTTCTAGGGCCGGGGCGTGGGGTTGGGCTTGGCGGCGGGCGCGGGCCGGGGCGCGCCCGCTACCTCGGGCAGCAGGTGAAAATAGCTGACCTTGAACTTGTTGTTGGCTACTTCGCCCATCACGCGCGCCCGCCGGATGGCGTTGCAGAAGCCGTCGCGGGCGTGGGCGTCGCCGTGCTGGTCGATGCCCGTGCCGTTCACGAAATAGGCCCGGCCATTGGGCAGGCGCACGGCCAGGTCGCAGCCCTTGCCCGGTAAACCCAGCCGGCACTGCCCGCAGCTAGCCTCGGCCAGCAGGGTGTCGGCGGGGGCCGCCGCTGCGCGCGTGCCGGCTGCCGGTACCGCCGGCCTGGTTTGGGCCTGGGCCGAACCAGCGGCCGCTCCGAGAATAAGGAACAGGAACAGCTTTTTCATAAGGCCGAGCTACATCTGGTGGTTGGAATAAAACGGTACTGGCACCGGAACCGGCGGCTGGGGTGCCAGCAGGGGGTAATGTCGGGGTCGAGGCGAGGCTACGGAAACTTCGGAAACTTCGAGAAGTCGGGCTTGCGCTTTTCCAAAAAGGCGTTTTTGCCTTCCTTGGCCTCATCGGAGAGGTAGTAGAGCAGCGTGGCGTTGCCGGCCAGCTCCTGAATGCCGGCCTGCCCGTCAAGCTCGGCGTTGAAGGCCGATTTGAGCATGCGCAAAGCCAGGGGGCTCTTTTCCAGCATCTTGTGGCACCAGGCCACGGTGGTTTCTTCCAGCTGCTCCAGCGGCACTACTTTGTTCACCAAGCCCATGTCCAGAGCTTCCTGGGCGTCGTACTGGTCGCACAAGAACCAGATTTCGCGGGCTTTTTTCTGGCCCACGACCCGCGCCAGGTAGGAGGCGCCGAAGCCGCCGTCGAACGAGCCCACGTTGGGGCCGGTCTGGCCGAAGCGGGCGTTGTCGGCCGCGATGCTCAGGTCGCAGACCACGTGCAGCACGTGGCCGCCGCCGATGGCCCAGCCCGCCACCATGGCCACCACGGGCTTGGGAATGGAGCGTATCATTTTCTGCAAGTCCAGCACGTTGAGGCGGGGCGTGGCATCGTCGCCCACGTAGCCGCCGTGCCCGCGCACGCTCTGGTCGCCGCCCGAGCAAAAGGCCTTGCCGCCCTCGCCGGTGAGGATGATGACGCCGATGTCGGGCCGGTTGCGGCAGATGTCCATGGCCTGAATCATCTCCTGCACCGTAAGCGGCGTGAAGGCGTTGTGCACCTGCGGCCGGTTAATGCTGATTTTGGCAATGCCGCCGTACTGGGTGAAGAGAATTTCCTGAAATTCCTGGATGGGCGTCCAGCTTATCTGCTCGGGCATATTGAGGTGTCGTTAGCACTCTGCGAAACCCCGCGCCTGACCCTGCGAAACCCTGCGAGAAATTTGAGCGGACGACTTTCTCGCAGGGTTTCGC
>CAXUEM010000217.1:3317-5026 GCA_964249885.1 uncultured Hymenobacter sp.
GCCCCTACAGCCGGCCCAAATTTCCGCGGCCGCAGTCTGTCCCGGGTAGCCGGGGGGTCAGGCGCAGGGTTTCGCAGAAGTTGTTCAATTAGAAAAAGCGGCTTTGACCGCCGCCCGGTATTCTTCAAAAAAGGCGGCGTTGGTTTTCGAGTCGGTAAATACTTCCAGCAGGGCCGCGCCGGTTTCGAGTGCAAAGAAAGCCGGCAGCGCCGCTTCCAGCTCCGCAAACGACGAAACCGGAAAGTAACGCAACCCAAAATCCCGGCAGGTGTTTTCGGCCGTCAGCGCCTGGCGCGTCTCAAAAAACTCGTCCAGCTCCGGCTGCTGCCGCGGCCCGTCGATGATGCGGAAGATGCCGCCGCCGTGGTTGTTGAAGAGCACCACCCGCAGGTTGGGCAGCGGGTAGTTGTGCCAAAAGGCGTTGCGGTCGTAGAAAAACGCCACGTCGCCGGTCAGCAGCACCACCGGCCGCTCGGGTTGGGCCAGGGCCGCGCCCACGGCGGTAGAAGTGCAGCCATCGATGCCGCTGGTGCCGCGGTTACAGAAAACCTCTATCTGACCCCCTGCTGGCAGGCCCAAGATGTTGGCGTAGCGCACGGCCATACTGTTGGCCAGATGCAGGGCGGTGGTTTGCGGCAGGGCGGCCAGGGCAAGACGGAAAGCCGAAAACTCATTGAATAAAGTTGAGCCAGAGAAAAAACGGGCCACCATCTTCTCGGCTTTTGTGTCAGCCTGCTGCCACGGTTGCAGTGTGTCACGGCCGGGCAGCTCGGCTCGTTTCCAGCGTGAAAAAAAATCGATGGGAGTGTAGCGCACCACACGGGTCAAACTCCTAAAAGTATCAGCCACTGGCCCGGCGGATTGCACATGCCAATGCTGAGCCGGGGCGGCCTCGCGCAAAAACATTTTCAGACTTTTCGATACCAGCGACTGACCACAAGTAATAAGCAAATCGGGGCGCAAAGCCACTCTGGCTTCAGCATTTAAACCGGTCAGAAACACGTCGTGTCGGGTTATAAAATTTGCGGATTTCGCAGGCACTAGCCTTGAGGGCGGAGGAAAATAATTACTCGTCAGAGCATTACCCTTTTCTTGCCAAGGTACTAGGCCGCTGAGGTTAGCAATGGTGTCGCTTACCACTGGAATACCGAACACAGCCGCGAAGTTTTCTAACGCCGCCGTGAATACTGCGTCTGCGGGCTGTTGCCCTACCACGACCAGTGCTCGTTTGGCCTGTTTGATTTCCTGGTAGAATTCCGCGTCACCAAGGCCGAAAGACATATTTGTAGCAGCGCGCTCTGAGAATATACTTACATCCTGCTCATACTTCATTTCCTCCCCCGCTTTCGGATAAAATGGCTCCCGCAGCGGCACATTCACCTGCACCGGGCCGGCGGGCGCGGCCTGGCTTAGGTTGATGGCCTCGTTAATTATCCGCTCCGAAAACCACTTCGCGTCGGGGTGCGTGGTGTCCACGGGGAAGTCAAACGTGCCCTTGGCGTGGCGGCCGTAGAGGTCCTGCTGGCGGATGGTCTGGCCGTCGAGCTGGTCTATCCACTCCGGGGGCCGGTCAGCAGTGAGGATGAGCAGCGGAATCTGCTGGAAGAACGCCTCGGCCACAGCCGGCGCGTAGTTCAGGCCCGCCGAGCCGGAGGTGCACACCAAGACTACCGGCCGCCGCGTGGCCTGCGCCATGCCCAGGGCAATAA
>CAXUEM010000217.1:5036-5722 GCA_964249885.1 uncultured Hymenobacter sp.
CGGCGGCGCGCGCATCGGGCACCACCCGCACCCGCCCGGCAAAGGCCGGGTGCCGCGCAAATGCCAGCGTGAGCGGCGCCGAGCGGGAGCCGGGTGAAAGCACCACATCGGTGATGCCGTGGCGGGCGCAGATTTCGGCGATGTTATAAACTGCCTGCATAAAATTCAGTGAACAGTTACCAGTGAGCAGTGAGCAGTGAGCAGTTTTTGGGAGCAGCATAAGAACATCTCTGTTCACTGCTCACTGATAATTGTTCACTGTAAAACCGCGCCTACCGTTTGCAGCTTCAGTTCCGTTTCGTGCCACTCGCGCGCGGGCTCGGAGTCGGCGGTGAGGCCGGTGCCGGCGTAAAGTACGGCCTCGGGGCCGCGCAATTGCAGGCAGCGCAGGTTCACGAACAGGCGCGCCACGCCGGGCGCGGCCACGTTCACGGGACCCAGAAAGCCGCTGTAGTAGGCGCGGTCGTACGATTCGTGCTGCTGAATAAAGTGCATAGCGGCGGCTTTGGGCATGCCGCCCACGGCCGAGGTTGGGTGCAGCAGGCGCAGCATGTCGGTGCCCAGATTGGGGAAGGGCACGCTGCGCAGGTCCACGGCGAAATCGGTGCGCAGGTGCAGCAGCTGCCCGGCCACCACGGTGCGCGGGCCGGTTTCGAGGTACTCGCGCAGGCGCAGCTGCTTGAAGC
>CAXUEM010000218.1:0-5704 GCA_964249885.1 uncultured Hymenobacter sp.
CCTGGAAGAACTCGACTTTGCTCACCGTGCCTGGTGCCGTGTCGGCCGCGTTGGCGTTCAGCGTGATGCTGGCCGGGGCCGTAAAGCTGGCCCCGCCAGTGGGCGAGGTCAGGCTCACCGTCGGCGGCGTGTTCGTGGCGGCGCCGGTGTAGGTGCACGTCATGCGGCCCACGTTGAAGCCGCCCTGGTCGAAGGCCAGGCGCAGCACGTGCTCCCCGGCGGGCAGAGTCAGGCCGGTGATGGTTTTGGTGCCCCAGGTGCCCCAGCCGGTGTCGTTGGCGCCGGTGGCGGCTACGGTGTGGTCGCCGCCGGTTTTCACGCCGTCCACGGCGAAGTGGAAGGGGCCGCCGCCGCTGGCGTTGCCCGAGGCGTAGCGCAGATTGACCGTGTAAGTGCCGGCCGTGGCCACATTGATGGTGTACTCCAGCCACTCACCGGCCTCCACCCAGCCCACGGTGCTGCCTTCGTTGGCGTCGCTTACCGCGTCCACGTACTCGTTGGGGCGGAAAGCCACCGTCGGCTGCGGCTCGAACGTGGCTTGGTTCGAGGCGCTGGCGTCGTTGTAGGCAATGCCCTGGCCCAGCCCGCCGGGATAGGTGTCGTACCGGCCGGCCTCGATGGTGCCGGGCACGGCCTGCGGCGTGCCGGTGTAGGAAGCCTGCCGCCCCACCTGCACCGTGCTGATGTTGGTGACGTTGAAGAGCGCGCCGGCGTACACCCGGGCGTAAAAGTTGTGGATGGCCACCGGCAGGTTGCTGGCCGTGAACCGGTAGGGTGCCGCGTTCACGCGGCCCAGCGACACGTCGCCGTCGAAAAACTCCACGCCCGTAATGCCGGTGCCCGTCGTGGCCACGCTCAGCGTCACGCTGCCGTTGGCGGCTACTTCGGCCGCGCTGCTGGTGAGCGTGCCGGCCACGGCCACATCTTTGCTGGTGGCCAGCGACCGGGCCGGCACCGCCAGCGAGGCCCCGTCGGAGAAGCTCACCGTGATGGCCGCGTTCGAGTAGTTGTGGGCCACGTAGGTTTTCACGCCGTTCTTGTTGAAGACGGCCGCCTGCGGGTTGTTGGCCGTCACGGTGCCGTCTACCCGGCCCAGGGCGTTCATGGCGTGCAGCCAGTAGTAGGTTTGGGCATCCGAAACCCCGAACTTAATGGGCCGGTTGGGGAAGCCGTCATAGAGCGAAATGGCCTTCACCGGGTCGATAAAGGCCAGGTATTCCCACAGCAGGTCGTGCCAGGTGTTGGCGTTAATCTCGTTCTGCAGAATGCCCGTGTTTTGGGTAATCTCGGTCCAGAGCTTCTGCACGAAGGCGTGGTTGTGGCCCAGGTACAGCGAGCCGCCGTGCATGGGGTAGAGCTGAATGCCGTACACGGCCCGGATGTCGGAGGTCCAGAAGGTGCCGGCGTCGTAGCCCGCGCCCCAGATGCGGCCGGTGGCGTTGTACTGGTATTCCGGGCGGAAGGTCCGGTCGTTCACGTCAAACCAGTACTCCTCAATGGCCGCCTGCTCGGTGGCGTAGAGGTAGATGCCCAGGTCGCGGGTGGCCTTGTCGCCGGTGATGGCGCCCCAGTGAATGAGCGAGGAGTTGAACTGCATGCTCTCCGAGGTCGATTCCTGGTTGTTGCCCATGGGCGAGGAGGCGAAGCCATCGGCCCAGGAGTGGCCCGCGTAGGGGTCGAAGTTGCGCAGAAACGGAAACTGCGAGTCGGTGCGGCTGGGGTTGGCGGCGTCGCGCACCAGCATGTTGACCATGGCGCCCCACTGGCTGGCCCAGCCGGGCTGAAACTGCTCCACAAACGAGGCCGCGTGAATGAAGTAGCCCCAGTGAAAGTGGTGGTCGTTGATGTTGTCGTCCTGGTGGTGGCCGGCCGGGTAGCCGAACAGCGTGGACCAGGTGGAATTATAGTAAAACAAAAAGGCCTTTTCGCCGCCCTCCACCGACAGCCAGTCTTCCAGCCGGGCCTTGATGGTGGTCACGATTTTGTCGCGCGCCGCCAGGTCGCCGGTTTCGTCGGCAATGCGGGCCGTCTGGATGAGCTTGTTCATTTCCTGACCCTCGTTGTAGGAGTCGGTCCACTCGGCCAGCGTGCCGTTCTGCAAGGACTTCACCTTGTCGTTCAGCTTGCTGGGGCTGAAGCCCGCGCTGTAGTTGGCCAGGTAGGGCAGGGTGGGCAGCACCCCGCGGAAGGTATAAGTCGTGGCGAAGCTGTTGCCGGCCAGCATCTTGAGCTGCCCGCGCACCGACGGGTACACCTGCCCGGCCGGCTGGGCCGAGCCGGCCGCCAGGTAGCCCCACTGGTGGGGCAGCAGGCCCTGGAGCACCACGTTGGCGGTACCTTCCTTCACGGCGGGCGTCACGGTGAAGGTGGTTCGGACTACCGAGGAGCTTTCCGTGTAGGTCCAGTCTACCTTGGTGCTGGCCGGAAACACGTAGGCGTATTTCTTGTAGTCGTTGGCGGCGGCCAGCGCATCGGGCGCGGTCGGGTTCAGCAGGGCAATGGACCAATAGGTTTTGCCGTTCAGGGTCGAGGTATAGGTGCCGGCGTTGTTGGTCCAGGTCGAGCCGGTGGGCGCGTACACGGCGTAGTCGGCGCCGTTGTAGGAGTCCTTAATCAGCAGCATCTCGCCGCTCACCGTCACCGTGCCCACGGCCACCTTCACCGTAGCCACGTCGGCGGCGGCCTTGGTCAGGTACACGAAGGGCATGCCCATGCCCACGGTGGCCCCGAAATCGTTTGCGCCGCTGCGCCAGTTCATGGTCACGGTCCAGTCGGAGTAGTCGGCAATAGTGGCGGCCGGGGCGTTCAGGTTCTGTACGCCTACGGTCACGGCCATCACGTCGCTGTTGGGCTGCCGGTACTCCTTCGGGCCCGTCGGCGGCACGATGTAGTTCACGACCAGGCCCGTTTCGTGGGTGCGCAGGGTCAGCGGGTAGTTGAAGATGTTGTTCGTGTGGTTGTTGCGCAGCTTGCCCGACCAGAACTCGTTGGTCGGCACAGGCTTGGTGGCCGCCGCCCCGCTCAGCAGGGGCGAGCCGGCGGGCACGGCGTTGCGGCCGGCCTGGTCGGTGCCCGGAAACTGGGTGGTGTAGCTGCCCGCGCCCACGGCCACGGTTTGGGCGGTGGCCGGGTGGGCTAGCAAACCCAGCGCGCACCAGGCCAGGGCTTGCAGGCGGCGCGGCCGGCCGGCCGGTTGCCTATTCGCCGGCCTATTTGGGTAAGCAGATAAGAGTTTCTTCATGGTAGAAATGGTGGGTTTGGGGTGGAAGAGAGAAGCGAACAGAAGCCAGGACAGCCCCGACGTGCCTGCCGGATGGGCGAGGCCAGCCTGACCGCCAGGGAGCCGCCCGGTACCGGCAGCCCCGCGCTGGAAGAATTAAAAAGCCTGACAAGCCCCGCAAATACTTTGGAGCCAGCGGGCTAAAGTGTGTAATGTCGAGCCTAATGGCGGCGAAGCTTGCCCAGTCGGGGGCTAAAATTCAAGCCTCGCGCAGAGGGCAAAATCGTGGGGAAGTACGAGCTGAAAGCAGGCTTACCGCACGCGGATAGGGGCAGCGGGGCACCGAACAATCCTGGCCAAATGTAGATAGGCGCTGGCAAATCATCAGCACACTAATTAAAAGTTTTCGCCACTGAACTGCTTGTTTATGAGCGAGTAAACAAAGCAGATGGCGTTGTGGGCAGCCTGAAAATTGTACAATGCCGAGGCCAACTTGTGCTGCTTTTGCGCCCCAACCAGCCGGAGCAGATGGGCAGTTGGCTTTCGTCTGAAGTGCGGCAGCGAACCGGGTTGTTTTCGCTTGGCGGTTGTCAGATAAGCGTAATACCTGGGCAGGCGCCCGGACCGTCTTAACCCGGCGTAAGCTGCGGCACGCACCGTTTTTACAGGGCGTCGGTGTGGGCGAAGCGAGTGAGCCGGCCAGCAGTCGGCCGGCTCATTTCCGGTTTGTTGACCGGTCTTGGTTTCGGCCGCAGAGGTTAAAACACACGGCACGCGGCGCTGGCTCCAACCAGCAAAACAGCTGTTAACCGGAGGCGAAACGGCCGGGAATAGGACTGTCGGCTGGGAATGTTCTCCGGACTAAAAGACAATATTTTTTCGGCACATCCGGCTTGATTTAGCCAGAAAAGCTCGGGGAGCCCGCGCACGGGAAGCGCCCGCAGCTAATAGGCCGTCATGCTGCTGGTTCAGTTGCCAGCTGCTACCGAGGCCGACTTATCAGGTTTCTGCCGTACTTGCCGGCCGCAACTTCCACCGCAAACTCCCGGCCTGCTGCTTATGAATCCTGCGCCCCGACCGCAACCGTCCGCCGCTTTTGTGGCTGCCTCCTGGGTGGCCCTGCTGGCCGGGCTGGTCGCCTTCAACATTGGCCTGTTCAACGCCACGATGCCGTTGAACGAGAAGGGCTACTATTTCACGGTGCTCATGTTCGGGCTGTTTGCGGCCGTATCCTTGCAAAAAACCGTGCGCGACCGGCTTGAAGGCATTCCGGTCACGAACATTTACTACGGCTTGGCCTGGTTCGCTACCCTGCTGGCTATTGTCCTGCTCATCATCGGGCTCTGGAACGCCACGCTGAGCCTGAGCGAGAAGGGCTTCTACGCCATGTCGTTTCTACTGGCCTTGTTTGCCGCCATTGCGGTGCAGAAAAACACCCGCGACAGCCAATTAGGACAAGCGGCGGCGCCAGCTGCGCCGCGCAGCTTTGAATAAGCGCCTTTTTTCTGCGCTACCTTTCTAACTGTCTAATTGTTATGCCTGCGTTTTTGCGTAAACTCTTGAAGATTATTGGCTATACCGTGGCTGGCATCGTGGGCCTGGTCGCGCTCTACGGCCTGGCCACGGTAGTCTTGGCTCTGATTCCGGTGGCGGCCGAGCCGGTGGCGCCGGGCGGGCCGCGCGTCACGGCCTATCTGTACTCGGCCAACGGCGTGCACACCGATTTGGTCCTGCCGCTGCGCCACGCGCAAAAAGACTGGAGCCGGGACATCAAGTTTGCCCACACCACCAGCCGTGACAGCGTGGGCTACGAGTACCTGGCCTTCGGCTGGGGCGACAAGGGCTTCTACTACATCCCCGGCTGGAGCGACCTCACGTTTCCCATTGCCTTTCGCGCTGCGTTTCATCTCGGTACCACGGCCATGCACACCAAGTTTCACAAGGCCAGTGAGCTGACGCCCGGCCCGCGTTGCGTGCGCCTGAGCCTCACGCCCGCGCAGTACGCCCGGCTGGTGCAGTACGTGGAAGGCAGCTTCAAGCCTGATGCCGCCGGCCGGGTGCAGTACCTGCCCGGCCACACCTACGGCGGCCAGGATGCCTTCTACGAGGGCCAGTGGGCCTACAGCTTCTGGCACACCTGCAATACGTGGACGAACAACGGCCTGAAAGTGGCCGGCCAGCGCGCCGCCCTCTGGACGCCGCTCACCTGGGGGCTGTTCCGGCACTACGAAAATAGCGGTTGGCTGGCGCGAGTTTAGGCGCAGCCGTAACTCGTGCCTGGCCATGACGTGGAGTTTGCAACTTCACTGCCGCGCAGCGGCAAACTCGCGGGCGCGCCGGACGCCAGCTCCTTGCCGTTCTTAAAATCTAGCTTCCTGACTGCGCGAAGCCAGATTGCCGCTGACGCGGCAGTGGAGTTGCAAACTCCACGTCATAATCAGGCACGAGTTACGGCTGCGCCTAAACTCGCGCCAGCATGATTCA
>CAXUEM010000219.1:0-2286 GCA_964249885.1 uncultured Hymenobacter sp.
CCATCATTGACAGGGCCTTTTTCATGCTGACCGCGAGTGTAACCGGGCCAGGCCTTACTTGGCAATCACGTTGAAGCTGAGCGTGAACTCGTCGTTGATGGCCTTGTCGCCGATGCTGTCGAAGAAGGTTTTCGAGCCGTACTTGAGGCCGAACTTGGTGCGGTCGATGGCCACGGCGCCGCTGGCGGCGGCCACGCCGTTCTTCACGCCCACCTTGGCCGGGAAGCTCACGCGCTGGGTGATGTCGCGGATGGTCATGTCGCCGCTGATGGTGGCGTTGTTGGCATCGGCGGCGGCGCCCTTGATGGGCGTCACGCTCACGATTTTAAACGTGGCCGTGGGGTACTTGGCAATGCTGAAGAAGTCATCGGCGCCCATGTGGCCCACAAATTTGGCGTGGGTTTCGGCGTCCTTGATGTCGGTGGCCTTCATAGACTTCATGTCCACGGTCACGGTGCCGCCGGTCAGCTGCCCGTTGGCGGCCGTCAGCTCGCCGGCCGTGAATTGCATGGTGCCGTTGTGGCCGTGCGTGACGGCTTTGCCTTCCCAGCCCAGGGTGCTGAGCTGCGGCTGCAGCTTGAAAGTGGCCGCGGCGGCGGGCGCCGAGGCGGTTTTAGCGGCCTGGCGGGCGGCTTTGGCTTCGGCCTTGGCGGGCTTCTTGGCCGCGGCAATAGCGCTTTGGGCGTTGGCAATCGGGGCGGCCAGCAGGGCAGCACCCAGCAGGGCGGGCATCAGAAATTTTTGCATGATGAGGAAAAAAGGAAAAGAAGAAAGTGAAAAACGATGAATTCAAAAAGCCCGCCAGAAGCCTGGGGCCGGTTTTTGCGGGCCGCAGCGAGCAGGCTGCCGGGCGCTAAGGAGCGCCGCGAACCTTGTCCAGCAGGGCATTGAGCTGCCGCAGTTCCGTCGTGCTGAGCCGGCCCAGGCCCAGCGGCCCGGGCTGGGCCACCTCCGACTCGTCCATGAGCCGCAGCAGGCGCAGGCCGGCCTCGGTGATGCGAATGTCGACGGCGCGGCGGTTGGCCGGGCACACGCTGCGCGTCACGAGCTGCTTTTCCACGAGGCGGTCCACGATGCGCGAGGCGTTGCTGGTTTTGTCCAGCATGCGCTCGATAAGCAGGGCCACGGTGGCCGGCTCGGGGTGGCGGCCCCGCAGAATGCGCAGCACATTGAACTGCGGCAGGGTCAGGCCGAAGGGCTTGAAGGCAGCCGCCTGCCGCACTTCCAGCCAGCCCGCCGTGTACACCACGTTCAGATAGGCTTTCTGGAAGTCGTCGCGGAAGGTGGTTTGCTTGATTTCTTCTTCGAGGCGCATGGAGGCAAGCCGGATGAGACCACAAAACTAATGTACATACATTAAATGTCGCAACATCATTCAACAAATATTTTTGCTACCCGGGCCCGCCTGCGGGGACTAGCTGGCACCCTTAGCAGATACTCTGCGTAAAACCCAGCTTTCTTCTTCACTTCTCTACTTCGTTCCCGCTTATGAAATTTACCGTTCGCGCCCTGGGCCTGCTCCTGGGCTGGCTGACTCTGGCCGCCGCGCCCCGCCCGGCCGCCGCCCAGGAAGGTGGCTTTCCGGTGGCTACCACCGCCAACTCCCAGTTTGTGCTCCAGAACGGGGCCGTCGTGCACCGCCAGGGCAGCCAAATCACAGCTTTAAGCCAGAACGTGCGGCTGGCCGGCGGCACCAAAATCAATGTTAAGAGCGGCATCGTGGAGCTGCCGGGCGGCAAAATCACCACCTTGCACGAGGGCGACTACGTCAAGCCCGACGGCGGCATCGTATTCGCCACGCCCGCCAGCGCCGCCGCGGCCCGCGGCGAAAAATCGACCGCGCCCGCTGACGCGCAGTACGATAAATACGTGCAAACCGGCGGCGCCCCCGGCAACCTCGGCGAGATGGAAGCCCGGGTTAACAGCCTCGACCAGCGCGTGCAGCTCATGGCGCGCAAGATTCAGCTGCTGAATGAAAAAATTACCGTCCTGAGCAAAACCAAGCAGAAGCTGCCCAACACAGCCCAGCTCGACCAGCAGATAAAAGCGCTGGACGCGCAGCTGGCTAATTAGCTGGTAGTGGCTAGTTGTTAGCTGCTAATTACACCGTAAGCAGTTATCACATAACAATTTATAACGAGCAACCAAATCATGCGGCCTCCAGTCGCCCGTCTGCTTCGCGCACCAGCCCGAACGGCTCGTCACGCACGATAAGCATGCCATCGAGGTCGTGCACCTCAGCCAGGGCGCTGACTTGCAGGGCCGACCAGATGCCGAGCGTGGTTT
>CAXUEM010000219.1:2296-3360 GCA_964249885.1 uncultured Hymenobacter sp.
GCGGTTCGGCCCCATCCGCCTCCGCCGGGCGTCTCCACCGTCAGCCGCTCGCCCCGCGTCGCATCATCGGCGAACAGCGTGCGGAGATGCACGCCGCCGATCTTCCGATAGTGATCCTCGAGCGCTTTCCACGCCGGCCGCGCCGGTAGCCGCCGGCCTTCATCAGCTTCATGTTCACGCCGTGAAACTGCTGGGCAATGTCGGCGAAGTCGGCCGCATCAGTCACCGATTCGTCGGCCACCAGCGGGTAGGGGCTGCGCGGGCGCAGGGCGCGGTAGTCGGCCGCGGCGGCGGCGGGCAGGGGCTGCTCCAGCAGGCGCACCTGCAGGCCGGGCAGCCGGGCGGCCTGCTCCAGAAAAGCCAGCAGGGCATCGGCGTCGGGCCAGGCCTCGTTGCCGTCGAGCAGCAGGGGGTGGTCGGGCAGGGCGCGGCTCACCTCGCGCAGCAGGTCGAGCCCTTCGGCCTGGTTGAGCTTGATTTTCAGGAGCGAAAACCGGGCGGCCTGCTGCGCGCGCAGAAACCCGGCTACCTCGCCCGGCGGCATGATGGGCAGCGTAAACGCCGTGGGCACGCGCCGGGCCGGCGCGGGCACTCCCAGCAGCTGCCACACCGGCTGCCCGGCCCGTGCCGCCAGCCAGTGCGTGAGCGCGGCTTCCAGGGCAAAGCTCAGGGCGTGGGCCCCGGGGTGGGCAGCCAGCAGCTCGTCGAGTTCGGGCAGCGTTTCGACGTGGTGCAAGCCCGCGGCCAGCAGGGCCTCAAACTGCGCCTGCAGGGCCGCCGGCGTTTCGCCGTAGCGAATGTTGGGCGCCGCCTCGCCCCGCCCGGTGTGGCCGTGCCGGGTCAGCCCGACGATGAAGTTGGTTTTGGTGCTGGCGGCGCGGCGCGCAATTTTCCAGACGTAGCGCAGCGGCACCTCCAGGGCAGTAAGCGTCCAGGACATAAAGCAAGTTCGGAAGAAAAGAAGGCTGAGGCCCTTCAAACGGTGGGTTTCGGGCCCGCTGGCTGGCCCGGCGGGCGGGCCGCGCCAACCCGGCGCCGCAAATCTACCTTTGTGCGGGCGCCGG
>CAXUEM010000219.1:3370-5698 GCA_964249885.1 uncultured Hymenobacter sp.
GAAACAGCCAGCGGGCGCATTACCGCTTATTTCGCTTTATGAAGCCTTCCCGTTTTGCCTTGCTGGCGCTGGTGCTGTTTTTGGTGGCCCTCGTAGTTAATTTCTTTTCGTCGGCGGTGGGGCCGCTGGTAGCCCAGGGCGCCCGCTGGCTGTTTCTGGCCGCGCTGGCTTTGTACGCCGTGCAGCGCCGCTCGCTCACGTTCTGGATAGTAGTAAGCATGTTCGTCGGCGCCGAAATCGGCAATGACTTTCCGGCCTTTGCCGTCAACCTCAAGGTGCTCAGCGACGTGTTCCTGCGGCTGGTAAAGACCATTATCGCGCCGCTGGTTTTTGCCACGCTCGTCGTGGGCATTGCCGGGCACGCCGACCTCAAGCAGGTGGGCAAGATGGGACTTAAAGCCCTGATTTACTTCGAGATAGTTACCACATTTGCCCTGTTCATCGGTCTGGCGGCCATCAACCTGACCAAGGCCGGCGTGGGCATCTCGCAGGCCGGCGTGGCCAACGAAACCGAGAAGCTGCAAACCGTCAAGCAAACCACGTCGGACATTATCCTGCACATTTTCCCCGAAAACATTGCCAAGTCGGTGGCCGAGGGGCAGGTGCTGCAGGTCGTGGTCTTCGCCATCATCTTCGCCATCGGCCTGGCTATGGTGCACCAGCACCGCCGCCGGCCCATGCTGGAACTGATGGAGAGCCTGTCGGAGGTGATGTTCAAGTTCACCAACGTGGTCATGTTCTTTGCCCCCATCGGCGTGGGCGGCGCCCTGGCCTACACGGTGGGCAAAATGGGCTTCGAGCCGCTGCGCAACGCCTTTTACCTGCTGCTCACGCTCTACGCCGCCCTCATTGCCTTCCTGATTCTGGTTTTGCTGCCGGTGGCCCTGCTGGCCCGCATTCCGCTGCGCCGCTTCGTGCAGGCCATTGCCGAGCCCGTCAGCATCGCCTTCGCCACTACGTCCTCGGAAGCCGCTTTGCCGCGGGCCATGGAAGCCATGGAAAGCATTGGGGTGCCGCGCCGCATCGTGGCCTTCGTGATGCCCACCGGCTACTCGTTTAACCTCGACGGCACCACGCTGTATCTGTCACTGGCGGCGGTATTCGTGGCGCAGGCGGCGGGCATAGAATTATCATTCGGGCAGCAGCTGGTGATGGTGTTTACCCTGATGCTGACGAGTAAGGGCGTGGCCGGCGTGCCGCGGGCCTCGCTGGTTATCCTGCTCGCTACGGTGGCCTCATTCAATCTGCCGGCCTGGCCGGTGTTCATTATTCTGGGCATTGATGCGCTCATGGACATGGCGCGCACGGCCGTCAACGTCATCGGCAACTGCCTGGCCACGGCCGTGGTGGCTCGCTGGGAAGGCGAATTCGTGGACAACTACGTGGCCGACCCTACCCTGCTGGCCACGGAGCCGGTGCTCACGGATGCCGCCTAATTCGGCCGGAGCTGTTGCGGCAATAGTGCCTGACTTCACTTCAACGAGTGGGTCAGGCACTTTTTTTTTCTGGAAAATGTCTAAAAAACTATCCCAGGAAGGATTTCCAATTTTTAGCATTAAGCTTATAGAACAACAGCAGATTTTATCTGTTAACTTAGCGGTATAAATCAGTACCATAGGCCAGCAACACGTTTTAAAACGATATTTGCTTCAAATTGTACAAATCATTCTTGTTCGGCATCATGAAAACCAACTTGTACTTTACTCGTATTTTATTGTTTTCTGCTTCCACCCTGCTGCTGGCCTCGTCCTGCGTATCGGTGCAGCAGGTGATGAACAAGACGCCCCAGGCCCGCATCGCGGAGCGCCTGCCGCCAATGGAAATCATGGCCGACAACGGCCCGCTGGTGAACACCGACGGCGCTGAGGCCGACGATGCCCTGAAGGTGCTGCAGCGCGAGATGCGCCAGAACGTGGTGGAGCCCACCGACACGGCCACCTTCGGCTACGCCAAGCTCACCGTGACCGAGGCCAAGGTGAAGCGCACCCACAAGGGCTTGCAGGCTTTGCAAATGGCAACCCTGTTGCTGCCCAGCGTGTTCGGCGTGCCGCTGGAACACTACAAAACCAACGTCACGGTTGAGTTGCAACTGCTGGACGCCGAGGGCAAGGAAGTGGGCTGCTACGCCGGATACGGCAACTCGAACGTGAAAGTGGCCATGTACCACGGCTACTCCCAGACCGATGCCCCGCGCCTGTCCGACATCCAGGCTCTGCGCGGCGCGCTGGCTCGCATCCGCCCGCAGCTCGACTCGGCCTCCGGCCGGGTGCGCACCCACCTGCTGAGCACCGGCCCCGTGGCTAACCCTACCCTGCCCACCGCCACTAC
>CAXUEM010000220.1:0-263 GCA_964249885.1 uncultured Hymenobacter sp.
GTCGGCACCTGCGCCAGCGCCGTCGAGGCGGCCGAAGTGCTGCGCACCACGGCCATTGACGTGCTGTTCCTGGACGTGGAAATGCCGCTCATGTCGGGCCTGGATTTGCTCGGTACCCTGCCCCAGCCGCCGGCGGTGGTGCTCATCACCAGCAACCCGAAATATGCCGCACAGGCCTTTGACTATCAAGTGGTTGACTACCTGGTGAAGCCCATCAGCTACGGACGGTTTCTGAGCGCGGCGCGGCACGCGCTGGCCGCCGT
>CAXUEM010000220.1:453-5690 GCA_964249885.1 uncultured Hymenobacter sp.
CCTGCGCGATGTTTTGCAGCGTCTCAACAAATTCTAGGGGCCGGCGGCCGGGTGGCCAGCAGGGGGGGAGCCGGCAGGGGGTAAGTCGGCTTTGGGGAAAGGTGGCCGCACTTTACCCCCTGCTGGCCGGCCTGCTGCTCTGCGCCGGCCCGGCCCGCGCCCAGCTCAGTACCAGCCCGGCCAGCGTGGCCTGCCCCGCCCCGCGCGTGCCCGAGCCCTGCGTGGAGCTAGACGCGCGCCGCTCTTTGGACCCCGGCGCCGGCCCGCTCACCTACCGCTGGCTCATGGGCGACGGCACCACCCTCACCGGCCCGGTTATCAGCCACTGCTACGCCCGGCGCGGGCGCTATACTGTGCAGCTCGATGTGCTGGTGGAAAGCACCGGCGAGCTGCGCCCGGCCGAAAAAACGCTCGTCGTCGATTTCACCCAGGAGCCTTTGCTCGACTTCACCCAGTCGGCCGACACTGTGCGCGTGGGCCAGCCCGTCGAGTTCGATGCTAGTCGGGCTCAGAACCCGCCCTGCACGAACGAGCAGGTTGCCTGGGACTTTCGCGACGGCCTCATTGCCGGCGGGCGCCGCGTCAGCCACGCTTTTCGCCGTCCCGGCCGCTACGAGGTGCGCATGAGCCTGCGCGGCAACGGCCCCAATGCCTGCCCCGAAAGCCACTGCGTGAGCCGCACGGTGGTGGTGAAGGAGTAGGAGTGAGCCAACTGTCGGCCAATGAATTAGGCCTGGATTTCAGTTGTGTAGCGCCGCTTTGTTTCGCTGAATTTAGATTCTGCCGGATTTTGCCGCGAAGCGTGCAACCCGGACGCCGCCACGATGCTCCTGCTATTGGCCCGGTTTTCTGCTTGCTCATTTTTTCCTGTCGTCTCCATGCGCCCCTCTCTTATCCTCAGCGGCCTGTTTATGCTGGCCGGCACCAGCCCGCTGCTGGCCCAGAAAACCGAATTTGGCTTGAAGCTGGGCTTGAATTCGAGCACCGCCGCGCCATTCTACTCCGAACGGGCCGTGGAGCGGCGCTGGGGCGTAGTGGCCGGCGGCTTCGTGCGCCAGCCGCTGGGCCAGCACCTGAGCGTGCAGGCGGAACTGGCCTATGAGCAGCGCGGCCTCAAGACCACAGAGCAGGGAATGCTGGGCTTCGAGGGCAGCGACGGCACATATGAGCGCCGCGAAACCACGCGCTTGCAGTACCTGACCCTGCCCATCCTGCTACGGGGGCAGTTCGGCAAGTTCTTCGCTTTGGCCGGCCCCCAAACCAGCTTTCTGCTGGCGGCGCGGCAACAGGCCATTACCGAGTACAATTTAGTTGGAATTCAGCGTCCGTTTCTGCCCTATTTCCCCGTCGAAAACAAGGGCACCGGCACCTTCAACCGCTGGGAGCCGGGCTACGTGGTCGGCGCAGGCTATGAGCTCAGTTCCCGCCTAGCACTGGAAGTGCGCTACGCGGCCGGCCTGACCGGCATCCAGGAGGCGGGGACGGGATTTGGTGTTGACAATTCGTACGGGTTTTTTAATCTGCTGGTCCAAGCCCGCAACCGCAGCTGGCAGGCGCAGCTGAGCTATCAGCTAAACAAAATATAGCGCGCTGCTTAGCAATTTACTATCGGAAAGAAGCCAACCGCCTGACAGCTGCCGTGCTGGAGTTATCCCCTGCTGGCCAGCTTTGCTAATTCAAATCCAGCCCGAACAGCACCCCGAACCAGGGCTTACGGCGGTATATCCAGTGCGGCCCGTCGGGGCCCATGAGCTGGTCGAGGCCGGTGGCTAGGCCGATGTTGAAGGCGCGGGCGTCGTAGATGGCGGCCAGGCCGCCGTGCAGCACCAGGCCCTCGTACTCGGCGATGGTGGCTTTTTGCCGGGTCACGTCGGGGTTGACGACCGTGGAGCCGGCCCCGATAAACGCCCCGTAGCCGATGCCCGTGGCCCGGATGTGCGGCGTGGCCCCGAAGGGCGTGCTGCGCCGGGTGCGCAATGAGTAGAAGTCCAACCGCCGCCCCAGGTAGATAGCGGCGTTAAAATTCGTGTTAAGCTGCACCGGCACGCCGGCCCGCGGCGGCCGCACCTTGAACGGAATCGTGAATACGTCGAGGTCGAGGCGGCGGCGCAGCAGCGTCAGGCGCTCGGGCTGCAGGCGGTAGCGGTAAGTGTCGGCCGCCGTTGTCGGGTCGGCGGCGGGCGTCAGCAGCAGCGTGTCGGCGCGCTGCTGCACGTAGAACTGCTTTTCCTGGCGCAGGGCCGTTACCAGCGCGGCGGGCGAAGCGCGCCGCACCAGCTGGTAGTAGTCATCTTCGAGCTGGGCCACGTTGCCGACCACCGCGCAGCCGGAAAGCCCGGCGCCGGCCAGCAGCCACAAGCCAAGACGAAGCCGCTGCCCTCCGGTCTTAAAATAGAGCATAAGAAAAACAAACGGCGCCCGCCACGGGAAAACAGCGCCGGCCTTTGCTAATTCGCTGAGCGGCGGCGCAAGGTACGCGAAGCTAAATCCAGTTTTTGCGCTTAAACCAGACGTAGATGGCCGCCGCAATGAGTACCATGCTCACCAGCACGCCCGGATAGCCCAGCTTCCAGGTCAGCTCGGGCATGAACTGGAAGTTCATGCCGTAGATGCCGGCAATGAAGGTCAGGGGCAGGAAAAAAGCCGAGAACACCGTGAGCACCCGCATGGCCTCGTTTGTGCGCTGCGAGGACAGCGACAGATACAGGTTCATGAGGTTGGTGGCCGCGGCGTCGAGTTGCTGGTAAAGGGTTTCGACCTTGGTTTGCAAATCCTGGGTGTCCTGCATCAGCATGGCATCGGCGGTGCCGGCGGCGGTTTGGCGGCGCAGCATGGTCAGGATGTCGCGCGTGAGCATTAGCAGCTGCCGGGCCACCGAGGCCTTGCGCTTGAGAAAGTACAGGCCCTGCAAGGCGTTGGGGACTTCCTTTTTTAGAAAAATCTCGGCCTCGTAGTCGTCCAGCTCCCGGTTCAGGGCCAGTGCCGGCTGCACAAAGCTGTTGAGGGCGTAGCGCGCCAGGTGGATGCTGACCTCGGCCGGCGTGGTGCACTCCTGGCCGGGGGCGCGGGCCACGCCTTTGAGCTGGCTTAGCACCGGGTGCGCGCGTCGGTGCACGGTAATGAGGTAGTCGGCGGTGTAGAAGACGGCAATTTTGGTGGTCAGCTCCTGAATGGTATCGGCTTCTGTGGTCTTGGGCGTGGCGTACACCCGCAGAATCACGAAGTTCAGGCCGCTGGTGGCCTCAAATTTGGGCAGGTGCGTGGGCTCCAGGCAGTCGCGCACCAGCGCATCGGGCAGCTCGTATTGGTCGGCCACGGCCTGCAACTCGCCGGCCTCGGGGTTGGTGATGTCGAGCCAGGCGAAGGGGCTGTCTTGCCGGGCGAGGAGTTGTTCGGTCATAGAGAGGAGCTCGGAGCCACAAGCTAAAAGAACGTCATGCTGAGCATTCTGCGCATCAGACAGAGCTGAAGCAGCTCTACCGCTGACTAATTAGCTTTCTTTAACGACTAGGTTACTTACGCGATAGAGATGCTTCGACAAGCTCAGCATGACGTTCTGCTAACTTCCAGCGCCTCAGCCCTACAGCAGCGTGCCGCGCAAAAACAGTAACGCAAACGAGAAGTAAATCACCAGCCCCGTCACGTCGACCAGCGTGGCCACGAAGGGCGCCGACGAGGTGGCCGGGTCGAAGCCCAGGCGCTTGAGCAGCAGGGGCAGCATGGAGCCGCACAGCGAGCCCCAGAGCACGATGCCCACCAGCGAAAAGCCCACCGTGAAGCCAATGAGCCAGTAATGCTCGCCGTACTCGCCGGGGTAAATTTTCGACCAGAGCAGGATGCGCAAGAGGCCCACCGCGCCGAGAATAATGCCCAGCATCAGGCCCGTGGCCAGTTCGCGGCGCATCACCCGCCACCAGTCGGCGATGCGCAGCTCGCCCAGGCTCATGGCCCGGATGATGAGCGAGGTAGCCTGCGAGCCCGCGTTGCCGCCGGCCGAGATAATGAGCGGGATAAACAACGCCAGCACCACGGCCTTGGCAATTTCGTGCTCGAAGAAGCCCATGGCCGTGGCCGTGAACATCTCGCCGATGAGCAGAATCACGAGCCAGCCGGCCCGCTTGCGCAGCATGCCCACCAGCGGAATATTCAGGTAAGGCTCATCCAGGGCCTGCGAGCCGCCGAGCTTCTGAATGTCCTCGGTGTCTTCTTCTTCGCGAATGCTGAGGATGTCGTCAATCGTGACAATGCCCAGCAGAATGCCCTGGTCCGACACCACGGGCAGGGCCACGCGGTCGTTGCGCCGGAAAATGTCAATAGCTTCCTCCTGGTCCTGGTCGGCGGTGAGCTGCACGAAGCGCCGGTCCATGAGGTCGCGCACCCGCGCCGTGGGCGCGGCCAGGAGAAACTCCCGGATGCGGATGTCATCGAGCAGCACGCCGCGCAAATCCGTCACGTAGAGCACGCTCAGGGTTTCGGACTGCCCGCCGTGGTCGCGGATGTAGTCGAGCACCTGCTGCACGGTCCAGTTTTCGCGGATGGCGATGTAGTCGGGCGTCATCAGGCGGCCCACCGAGTATTCGGGGTAGCCCAGCAGCTGCAGGGTCACGCGGCGCTCGGGCTCGGAAAGGCTCTGCACCAGCTCAGCCACGAAGTTGGCGGGCAGAAACTCGAGTAGGGCCGTGCGGTCGTCCGGCGACATCTCGTTGAGAATGTCGGCCACCTTGTCCTGGGCCAGATTATCGAGAAAGTGGCGCTGCACTTCCAGGTCGAGATACTCGAACACCTCGGTGGCCAGCTTGAGCGGCAGGAGCCGGAAGATGATAAGCTGCTCGCGCTCCTCCTCGTTCTCAATCAGCGTCACCAGCTCGGAGGCCGGCAGCGTGCGCAGCAGTTTTTTAAGCTTGAACAGTTCGCCCTCCTGCATGAGGGAGGTGATGGTTTCCACGGTTGGGGTCATGGCGGAAGAGGGCGGCGATGATGCTTCGCTAGGCAAGCTGATTGGTGAGAAAAGGCGCGCGGATTCGCGGCCGCAAAGGTAGGGTTGCGCCGGCCCGTTTGGTGCCGTCCGCGCCGCCCGAAATGCGCCGTCCGTCGCGCCGTCTACGCGCTGCCTGCCGTGCCGCAGACCCCCGGCTGGCCTTCGCGCCCCTGCGCCGGGCCTACACCATATCTCCTTTTCTGCCCCGGCCCCTATACTTGCGGCGGCGCCGCCCGTATGGCTTGTTGCCGTTCTTCCT
>CAXUEM010000221.1:0-5668 GCA_964249885.1 uncultured Hymenobacter sp.
CTTCTGCGCCTTTACCAGCTCAAAGGCGGCGGGGTAGAGCTTGTTAGGCGCCAGCAGGTAGCTCACGCCGCGCAGGCGGGCGGCCACCACGCGCTGCCCGGCCGGCACCAGCCGGTAGCGAAACCCCGGCGGCAGCGGCCGGCTGCTGTCGGCCACGGCAAGGCCGATGAAGGCCCGCACGGAATCGCGCGCCTTCTCGGGGTCGTTGAAATAGATGTTGGCCAGGGTGGCGCCGGGCAGCTGTCCGCCGTCCTGGGCTACTTTGGCTTGGCGGAAGAGCTCCCCAAACTTCTCCGATGACACCGGGCCGTGGTAGGGCTGGCCGGCCAGCAGCAGGGAGGCGACGGTGGTTTCCAGCGCCACGGCGGGCTCGCGCAGGCCGCCCAGGTAGGCATAGGCGCCCGCCGCGGCCATTGTCAGCAGCAGGATGGCGAGGAAAACGTAGCGCATGGACGGATGCAGTGCTGAGGTGGTAGGGGAATAAGCTAATAATGGCTACGGGGAGGTACGTTCTGACCGGTCCGTGAACACCGGCCACTTTACGACCTTACTTATCACTCCCTCACCTCACTACTTGAGGCGCTGGCGTACTGCATGCGGTAGAGTTGGGCGTAGTAGCCGCCGGGCAGGCGCAGCAGTTCCTCGTGGGTGCCGGTTTCCTTGATTTCGCCTTTGTCGAGCACGATGATGCGGTCGGCTTTCTGGATGGTGCTCAGGCGGTGGGCAATGACCAGGGCCGTGCGGCCTTCCATGAGCTTTTCGATGGCGTTTTGGATGAGCTCCTCGGTTTCGCCGTCCACCGAGGACGTGGCCTCATCCAGAATGATGATGCGCGGCTGATAGACCAGTGCCCGCACGAACGAAATCAGCTGGCGCTGGCCCACGGAGAGCGTGGCGCCGCGCTCCATGACCGGGTAGTCGAGCCCGCCGGGCAGGCGCTCGATGAAGCGGCGGGCGCCCACCAAATCGGCAGCCTCCCAGATAGCCGCCTCGGTGATGGCGTGGTTGCCGAGTGTGATGTTGTCGCGGATGGTGCCGGCAAACAGAAACACATCCTGCAGCACCACGCCAATCTGCCGGCGCAAAAGGCTCAGGTCGTACTCGCGCAGGTCGCGGCCATCGACGCAGATGCTGCCCTGCTGGATGTCGTAAAACCGGCTCAGCAGGTTGATGATGCTGGTTTTGCCCGCGCCCGTGGCGCCCACGAAGGCCACCGTCTGGCCCGGCTGCACGTGAAAGCTGATGTCTTTGAGCACCCACTCGGGCTCGTTATAGGCGAAGCGCACGTTTTTAAACTCTACCTCGCCGTTGAGCTGCGCCGGGGCGTAGGTGCCGGTGGTGGCCAGCAGGTCTTTGTTGTCGAGCAGCTTAAGCAACCGCTCGGTGCTCACCAAACCCAGTTGCAGGGTGTTGAACCGGTCGGCAATTTGGCGGATGGGCCGGAAAAACAGCGCGTTGTACATGATAAAGGCAATGAGCGCGCCCTTGGAGATGCTGCCCTCAATCTGACCCTGGGCGGCGTACCAGACCAGCAAACCCACGCCGATGGCGGCCAGCACCTCGGCCACCGGAAAGTACACGCTGTAGTAGAGCACCGAACGGATGTTGGCGGCGGTGTGCTCCTGATTTATCTTCTCAAACTTCTTAAACTCACGCTGCTCGTTGTTGAAAATCTGGACCACGTTCATGCCCGTCAGGTGCTCCTGCACGAAGGAATTGAGGTTGGCCACGGCCGTGCGCACCTCCTGAAACGACTTCTTGACCTTTTCCTTGAATACGTAGGTGCTGAAGAGCATGGGCGGAATCACGGTCAGGCTAATCAGGGTCAGGCGCCAGTCGATGTAAAACATGAAGCCGACGATGAACACGATTTGCAGAATGTCGCCGGCCATGGCCGCCAGCCCCTCGCTGAACACGTCGGCCAGGGTTTCCACGTCCGAGATGTTGCGCGTGACGAGCACGCCAATCGGGGTTTTATCGAAGAACTGCAGCTTGAGGCGGAGCAGGTGCTGGTAGAGGTCGGTGCGGATGTCGCGCACGATAAACTGCCCCAGCCAGCCGCCGAAGTAGGTTTGCAGGTAAGAAACCAGCGCGTGCGCCAGCAGCAAAATCAGCAGCAGCCCAAACATCTCGTTCAGGCCCACCACGTCGCCCTGCTCCACGCTCACGTCCACCATGCGCTGAATGAGAAACGGCCGCAGGGTGCCCAGCACGGCGGTGGCCACGGTGAGGAAAACCAGAAAATAAAACGTGCGCCGGTAGGGCTGCACGTACGCCAGCAGGCGGCGCAGCACCGCCCAGTCGAACACCTGACCGGTTTTGGTGGCAGTAGTGGTGGGGTCCATAAGTAAGGCAAAGGTCGGGACTAAGCGCCAGCTTGCCCGAAATGTTGGCGGCCCGCCACTACAGCCGCGCCGCCACCCCGGCCGGCACAATCTCCGCGTCGTACTCCACCCGGCTCAGGAACAGGCCCCGCGCCGGGGCCGCGCCGCCGGCATCGACCCGATTGAGTGACCAGAGCAGGGCCTGAAACTCAGCAGGCGAAATTCGGCCCCGGCCCACGTCCAGCAGGGTGCCCACCACCAGCCGCACCATGCCGCGCACAAAGCGGTTGGCCCGAATGCGAAACACGGAGCCGCCGGCCGTGGCCGCCCAGCCGGCCTCGTAGCAGTAGCAGACGTAGTGGTTTTCGCCGCCCTTGACCTTGGAGAACGTGGTGAAGTCGCGCTGCCCGACCAGCGTGGCGGCGGCCGCGTTCATGGCGTCCAGGTCCAGGGGCCGGTCTACCAGCAGGGCCTGCTCGCGCCGGAACGGGTCGGGCCGGCTCAGTACGTGGTACTCGTAGGTGCGGGCCTCGGCGTCGAAGCGGGCGTGGTGCTGCAGGCCCACGGCGTGCACGGCCAGCGGGGCAATGTCGGCGGGCAGCGCCCGGCGCAAGCGGTAGAGCAGCAGGCTTTCGTCCTCTAAAGCAGCGGGCAGCTCGGCCTCGAAGTGCGCTACCTGGTGGCGGGCGTGCACGCCGGTATCGGTGCGGCCGCTGCCCACGGTGTAAAGCTCAGGCTGCCGCAGCACCTGGCGCAGGGCGCGGTCCAGCTCGCTCTGCACCGTCAGGGTACCGGGCTGCACCTGCCAGCCATGGTAGCGGGAGCCGTCGTAGGCCAAGTGCAGAAAGTAGCGCGTCGTCATCAAGGGCAAAAGTACGGCCGGGTGAGCCCTTTCGGGTGGCCAGCAGGGGGTGCGGGCCACCGTCTTTGGCAGTTAGCCTTATACCTTCTCGTAAATCACGGCGGCGCCCTGGCCCACGCCTACGCACATGGTGGCCAGGCCGTAGCGCACGCCTTCGCGGCGCTGCATCTCGTGCAGCAGCGTGGCCGTGATGCGCGCGCCCGACGAGCCCAGCGGGTGCCCCAGAGCAATAGAGCCGCCGTTCACGTTCACCTTGCTCATGTCCAGGCCCAACTCGCGCACGCAGGCAATGCTCTGGGCCGCGAAAGCCTCGTTCAGTTCAATCAGGTCCATGTCGGCCAAGGTCAGGCCGGCGCGCGCCAGCACCTTGCGGGTGGCCGGAATCGGGCCCAGACCCATCACCGAGGGGTCGACGCCGACCACGGCCGAGGCCACCACGCGCGCCATAGGCTTGAGCTGGTAGCGCTGCAGGGCTTCCTCGCTCACCAGCAGCACGGCCGCCGCGCCGTCGTTGATGCCGGCCG
The DNA here is from genome assembly GCA_964249885.1 of uncultured Hymenobacter sp. Taxonomy (GTDB): domain Bacteria; phylum Bacteroidota; class Bacteroidia; order Cytophagales; family Hymenobacteraceae; genus Hymenobacter. The sequence goes on from CAXUEM010000221.1 coordinate 3,711, forward strand.
AGTTGCCGGCCGTCACGCTGCCGCCCTCGGGCTGAAAGGCGGGCTTGAGGGCGGCCAGCTTTTCCAGGGTCGAGACGCGGGGCTGCTCGTCGGTGTCAAACATGGCCGCGTCGCCCTTGGGTTGGGAGATGAACACGGGCACGATTTCCTTGCGGAAGCGGCCTTTTTCGGCGGCGCGGTGGTATTTGCGGTGGCTGTCGAAGGCGAAGGCGTCCTGCTCCTCGCGGCTCACGCCGTACTGCTTGGCTACGTTCTCGGCCGTCTGGCCCATGGTGTAGGGGTAGTGCAGCTTCGAGAGCTTGGGGTTGACGAAGCGCCAGCCCAGAGTGGTGTCGTGGGCCATAAAGTCGCGGGCAAAGGCCGTCTCGGACTTGGCCAGCACGAACGGCGCGCGGGTCATGCTTTCGGCGCCGCCGGCCAGGTATACGTCGCCCTCGCCGCAGCGGATGGCCCGGCTGGCGTCCATGATGCTTTGCAAGCCGCTGGCGCAGAGCCGGTTCACAGTCGAGCCCGGCACCGTGATGGGCAGACCGGCCAGCAGGGCGGCCATGCGGGCCACGTTGCGGTTGTCTTCGCCGGCCTGGTTGGCGGCGCCCATAATCACGTCTTCAATGGCGTTTTTGTCGAGCGAGGGGTTGCGGCGGACCAGCTCGCGCAGGACGACGGCGGCGAGGTCGTCGGGGCGGACGCTGCTCAGGGCGCCGCCGAATTTTGCTATCGGGGTACGCACCGCGTCCACGATGTAGGCAGTTGACATTCGGAAGATAAAAACAAGGCCCGAAGGCCGGTTAGAGGCTAATTTTGCGGGGCGGCGGGCTTTTTCGATTTCCGAAAAAGCGGCCGTTTTAGCTAACCACAAAGATGATACAAAGAATTCAAAGCGTTTTTTTGTTGCTGCTGGCCCTGACCATGGGCAGCGTGCTGTTTCTGCCCCTGTGGCATAAGGCTGACCCGCAAACCGGGCAGGAGCTGACCTTGACGGCATTTTCGCTGGCCTTCACGGGCGGCACCAACCCGCAGCCGGCCGGCAGCACCTGGCCCATTGCGGCCCTGGCAGCGGCCTCGGCGGCGGTGGCCATTTTCGAGATTTTCCAGTACCGCAACCGCTTCACGCAGCTCAAGCTTGGCGCCGTCAACTTTCTGCTGATTGTGGGCGTCATCGGCGCCGGCTTTCTGTACTCCGGCCGGGGCGAGCAGCTGCTGAACATCAAGCTGCTGGGCGCCTACCAGGCCGGCTTCTACCTGCCCACGCTGGCTTTGCTACTGAATCTGCTGGCCAACCGCTTCATCCGCCGCGACGAGCAACTGGTGCGTAGCATGGACCGGCTGCGGTAAATAAAGATTTCCGCAGGGCGGCGCCCCGCTAAAGGGTACTCGAATCGCCTACCCCCTGCTGGCTCACGCAACCCCTGCTGCTGCCACCTTCCAATCTAAAAGCCCTGACTTCCGGCGGAGGTCAGGGCTTTTGTGGTCGAAATCCGGCAACGCGGCCTTAGTTGCTGGTGGCAGTGTCGGCCTGGTAGTTGCCGTTAGCCGGCTCGTTGTCAGTGTCATAGCCGCGGGGGCCGTAGATGCTGCCCCGGCCGCCCGGCTGCGGCCGGGGCGGGCGCGGCTCATAAGGCTGGGCTGAATAGGCCGGATAGTCGGCGCCGCCGGGGTAGCGGCTGTCGTAGCCGTCGTCTTCGTAGCGGCGATCGCGGGAGCTGCCGTAGCCGCGGTTGTCATTGCATCGATTGTCGTAGCGCCGCTCCTCCGGGTAGTGGCCGCCGTAGGCCGGAGCGGGTGGCGGGCAGCCGGGTCCGTACAGCGCCACGGCGCCGGCCGGGCGCAGAGCCAGGCGGCGGCAAAGATTATCAGCCTCGATCCCGCCACCGGCACACGCACGCTCGTGAGCAGCGGCACCGCCGCTTCGGGAGCCTACGGCGGCACCTACATCAACGCCCCGACGACCGGTTTCA
>CAXUEM010000222.1:0-5658 GCA_964249885.1 uncultured Hymenobacter sp.
GTGAAGATGTTGTTGAGCTTGGTGAGGGCCAGCATCTTTTTGGGGTGGTCGGCGGGGTTGATGAGTACCATCTCGCCGCCGCGGCTGCGAAACTTAGTGAGCAAGGACACCAGCACGCCAATGCCGGTGCTGTTGATGTAGCGGACTTCAGATAAATCGACGGCGCAGTGTAGAACTTCGTCGCCGAGGTGCTCATCGACGGAGCGGATTAGCTGCTGCGTGTCGGGGGAGCCAATGAGGTCGCCACTGAGGCGCAGGAAAAGGACGTGGTCTTGCAGGCGCGAATCGGTGGTCATGGTCGGGCAAAGGCTACCCCCTGCTGGCCTAGGTGCCAGGCGCTTGCCCACTGAAAAGGGCAGGCCAGCAGGGGGTGGCAGGTGGACGGCATACTTACGGGTTGTTGCGGGCAGCTTGCTGGGCGCGGCAGTCGCCGCAGATGCCGTAGAGGTTCAAAGAGTGGTGCAAGATATGGAAGTTCAGCAGGTCGCCGACCATGGTCTGGATGCCGTGGATGCGCGGGTCGCAGAATTCCACCACTTTGTGGCACTCCGTGCAGATGACGTGGTCGTGCTGGCGGTAGCCGTAGCTTTTCTCGTACTGCGCCAAGTTGCGGCCGAACTGGTGCTTGCTGACGAGCCCCTGCTCGACAAGCAAATCCAGCGTATTATACACGGTGGCGCGGCTCACCTGCAAGCCTTGCTCCTTCATACCGGCGTACAGCTCATCGACATCAAAGTGGCCGGAGCGGGCGTAGATTTCCTCGAGGATGGCGTAGCGCTCGGCGGTTTTGCGCAGGCCTTTGTTTTCGAGGTGGGCGGTAAAAAGCTTTTTGACCTCGTCGAGCTTATCGGTGTTGAGCGGAGCCTGAGAGGCGGCGCTGGGTGCGTTCCGGGCGGCGTGGCCGGTTTCGGAAGAGCCGCCAGGCAGTTCAGCAAACGAATGGCTGGGTGGGGCGAAGACGGGCTTGGCGGTGTTCACGGGGATAAAATAACGGGTTAATAAACGAACCAGCGGCGGCTACCCCCTGCTGGCCGCGCGGAGGCAGCAAGCCCGCCGGCCAGCAGGGGGTATCAGGCCATGTCAAAGTATAGGTGGTAGTGGTTGGCGCAGCCGGGGTTGAAGGCGGCCCGGCAAGTCGGGCAGGTATTTTGGCAGGCCAGGTAGTCGGTGATGGTGAGCGTACTTCGGCAGTTGCCGCACAGAACGGCCGGCGCGTCAAATTCGGCTTGCAGCCAGACCTGCGGGGCGTGGCTCACGGTTTCGTTGTGGCAGTGAATGCAGGCGTAGAACCTGTCGCAGCACTTGTGCTGGATGGCAATAATGTCGCGCTCCGAGTGGTAATGCGCGCATTGGGTGCGCTCGTTCACGCCGATGCCGTGGCAGATGAAAGCAGCTTCGGTTTTCATCAGAATTAGGAATCAAACCGCTCGACCCGCAGCACGCCGTTGACCTTGCTCAGGCGCTGAATGAGCTTATCAAGCTGGTCGGTGTCGTGGACGAAAACCATGATTTGCCCTTCAAACACGCCGTCGTTGGAGTCAATGGTAATGGAGCGCATGTTGACTTTCAGCGAATTGCTGATGATTTTGGTAACATCGTTCACCAAGCCCACGCGGTCGGAGCCCTTGAGACGCAGGCCGGCCAGGAAAGCTAGTTCGAGCTGGTCGGTCCACTTGGCGCGGATGATGCGGTTGCCGAAGTTCGACATGAGGTCCACGGCGCGCGGGCAGGACGTGCGGTGGATGATGATGCCGTCGGTTTCGGTTTCGAAGCCGAACACGTCGTCGCCGGGAATGGGGTTGCAGCAGGGCGCGATGTGGTAGTCGAGCTTGCCGGTGTGCTCGCCGATGACGAGCATATTGGCGTTCACGCCCCGGATTTTCTGCACTTCCTGGTCGAAGGACTTGGGCTCCAGGGCCGAGGGCAGGCGCGGCACGGGCGTGGCCGGGTCGAAAAGACTCTTGACGATTTCGCGCCCGTCGAGCTGGCCGATGGCTATCCGGTAAAACAAATCCTGCGGATTGGTGGCGTTGAAATGAGCCAGCAACCGGGGCAGGTTGTCGGGCGAGTCGGGCACGCCGAGCAGCTCCAGGCGCTTTTCCACGAGGTAGCGGCCGTCTTCGGTCTTGGCTTTGCGGTCGTCGCGCAGGTAGTCGCGGATTTTGCCGCGGGCCTTGGGCGTGATGACGTAGTTCAGCCACTCCTGCTTGGGGCGCTGCTTCTGCGAGGTCAGAATCTCGACCTGGTCGCCGTTTTTGAGCTGGTAGCTCAGCGGTTCCAGCTTCTGGTTGACTTTGGCGCCGAGCGTGTGCAGGCCGATTTCGGAGTGAATTTCAAACGCAAAGTCCAGGGCCGTGGCCTTGTCGGGCAGGATGAGGAGCTTGCCTTTGGGCGTGAAGGCATAGACTTCCTTCACGAACAAGTTCTGGCGGAACTCATCCATGAATTCCAGCGCGCTGGAATTGTTGGTTTCCAGCATCTCGCGCACCTTGTTCACCCAGGCTTCGAGCGAGCTTTCGGGCTGAATGCTGCCCGTGTCCTTGTATTTCCAGTGCGCGGCGTAGCCTTTTTCGGCAATGTCGTCCATGCGGCGCGAGCGGATTTGCACTTCCACCCACTGCCCCGTCCGCGACATCACGGTGGTGTGCAGGCTCTCGTAACCATTGGCTTTGGGTGTGCTCACCCAGTCGCGCAGGCGGTCGGGGTTGGGCTGGTAAAAATCCGTCACGATGCTGTACACCTGCCAGCAGGCGGCTTTTTCCTGCTCCGGCGGCACGTCCAGAATCACGCGAATGGCAAATAAATCATACACCTCATCGAAGGTGATGTTCTGCTTGCGCATTTTCTTGAGAATAGAGTAGATGCTCTTGGGCCGGCCTTTTATCTCAAAATCGAAGCCCTGGGCCTGCAACTCCTCGTCAATGGGCTGCACGAAGTCCTTGATGAAGCGCGTGCGGGCGTTGCGGCTCTGCCGGATGCGCGCCTTGATGTCGAGGTAAGTGTCGGTGTCGGTGTACTTGAGGTATAGGTCCTCCAGCTCGCTCTTTATAGTATAGAGGCCCAGGCGGTGGGCCAGCGGCGCGTACAGGTACAGCGTTTCGGAGGCTATTTTCAGCTGCTTGTGGCGCGGCATCGAGTCCAGCGTGCGCATGTTGTGCAGGCGGTCGGCGATTTTGATAAGAATCACGCGTACATCCTCGCTCAGCGTGAGCAGCATCTTGCGGAAGTTCTCGGCCTGCTCGCTCGTGCCGTATTCGAAGACGCCGGAAATCTTGGTCAGCCCGTCGATGATGCGCATGACCTTGGTGCCGAACTCGCGCTCCACGTCGCTCAGCTCCCAGGCCGTGTCCTCCACCACGTCGTGCAGCAGGGCCGCCACGATGCTGGTCGTGCCCAGCCCGATTTCCTCGACTGCAATCTGCGCCACGGCCAGCGGGTGCAGAATGTAGGGCTCGCCGGACTTGCGGCGCATGTCCTTGTGGGCCTCCAGGCTGGTGTTGAAGGCCTTTTTGATGATTTTGGCGTCGTCATTCTTGAGCACGGGCTTGGCCGTGCGCAGCAGGCGGCGGTAGGCCTGCAGAATGGTCTGGCGTTCGGTTTCGGGGTCGAGGGCGGTGGGCATCATGGCAAGCCAGCAGGGGGTTCGGAGCGAATGTAACAGCGGAAGCGGGGTTGCGGGTTGCACCTTACCCCCTGCTGGCGGACCTCACCCCAAGGAGAGGGCGCCAGCAGGGGGTAAGGTCCGCCGGCTTGGCAGTTAGGCCCCAGCAACCTACCTTTGCGGGCCCGTAGCGAATGGCTGCGGCACTTGCCCGCGGATATGGCGAAATTGGTAGACGTGCCAGACTTAGGATCTGGTGCCGCAAGGCGTGTGGGTTCGAGTCCCTCTATCCGCACTTTTTACACGTTGAAACGGCCCTTAGCCACTAGCTAGGGGCCTCTTTTTTAACCTTTTGGGTGCTGGCCGCCAGCCCCGCTTTCTCTTTCCATGAACATTACGCTGGACCAGAATCCCGAGCAGCTGACCGCCCTGCTGACCGTGCACCTCACCGAAGCCGACTACGCGCCCGAGGTAGACAAGCAGATAAAGGAATACACCAAGCGCGCCCAGATTAAGGGCTTCCGGCCGGGCAAAGTGCCGGCTGCGCTGGTCAAGAAAATGTACGGCAAGGGCATTCTGGGCGAGGAAATCAACAAAATGCTGGGCAAGGCCGTGGATGCCTACGTGAAGGAGCAGAAGCTGCGCCTGCTGGGCGAGCCCCTGCCCGTGCCAAGCAACGTCGATTTCGACACCGAAAAAGATTTCAGCTTTCAATTTGAGTTGGGGTTGCTGCCCGACTTTGAGTTGCCCGCCGACGGCAGCATTCAGCTGGAGCGCCACCAGGTAGAGCTGGACGAGGCCACGCTGGCCGAAACCCACGAGCAGATTGAGCGGCAATTCGGCGAAAGCACCAACCCCGACGCCTCCGAGCACGGTGACTACCTCTACGGCAAGCTGAAAAAGCACGACGAGGAAGGCGACGGTCGTACCGTGCTGCTGCCCACCCACAAGGTGCAGAACGACACCGAGAAATTCCTGAGCGTGAAAGCCGGCGACGCCGTGGTGTTCGACCTCGCCCACGCCTTTGCCGGCGACGCCTCGGCCATTGCCAACTTTTCGGGCCTGAGCAAGGACGAGGCCGCCGCTGCCACCGGCGAGTACGTGCTGCACGTCGAGAAAATCAACCGCACGGCTAAGCCGGAGTTCAACCAGGAGCTGTTCGACAAGGTGTTCGGCCCCGAAGTGGTATCGAGCCGCGAGGAGTTTGACGCCAAAGTGCGCGAGGTGGTAGGAGAGAACTACAGCCGCGAAGCCGAGAGCCTCGTGAACCGTCAGCTCATCGACAAGCTCGTGGAGCAAACCACGATTCAGCTGCCCCAGGAGTTCTTCAAGAAGTTCTTGCTGCGTGCCAACGAAGGCAAGCTGACCGCCGAGCAAATCGAGCAGCACTACGACGACTACGCCCGCGAGCTGAAGTGGAGCATGATTCGCAACAAAGTAGTCGAGGAGCAGGGCCTGAAGGTGAGCAATGAGGAAATCGAAGACCGCGCCCTCGACCAGCTCATGAGCCAGTTCGGCGGCATGGCCGGCGGCGACGACATGCGCGAAGCCATGCGCTCCTACGTGACCAAGCAGCTGCGCGAAAACAACGGCAAGCAGTACGTGGATACGTATGAGGCCATTCTGGCAGAGAAAGTGGTGGAAAACCTGCGCGGCAAAGTTGTTGTTAATGACCTGCCGGTAACGGCCGAGGAGTTTCGGCAGCAGGCAGCCAGCCGGAAGTAGCGGCCGGTTGTCGTAAGCTCGAAAAAGCCCTTACCCCCTGCTGGTTAAGGGCTTTTTTGTTGAGGCGGCTTTTGACGCTTTGCAACATCAAGCCGTCGTACTCGTCTACTTTTCTCATCTGCGCCCGCGCTGTAGCTGACGCACCATTTACATCTCATGCTGAATAAACAAGAATTCCGCAAGTTTGCCGTCAAGCACCAGGGTCTGAACGGCCTGGGCGTCGACCAATACATCCAGCACGTCGAAGGCCAGACCCGCGGCGGCCTCATCATGCCCACCGGCATGACCCGCTCCGTGATTGAGGAGCGCCCCACGCGCTTCGCCGAAATCGA
>CAXUEM010000223.1:0-5656 GCA_964249885.1 uncultured Hymenobacter sp.
GGACCCGGCAGCGGGCGGCGGGGCTGCTGAAGACGCGGTAGCCCGCCGCCGGGGCAGCCGGCAGCTTGGTACGCAGCTGCGCGACCTCGGCGGCGAAGGTGTCGGCCAGGGGCACGTCGTGGTGGCCGTAGCACAGGCCGGTGGCTTGCACGGCGGTGTGGCGAATCAAATAAACTTCCATGCCGTGAGAAAAAGCAGAAACAAATACACCACCACTTCCGCCACCTGCTGAATGGCCCCCAGGCAGTCGCCGGTGTAGCCCCCAATCCAGCGCTGAAAGTAACGGGCCAATCCGACTTGCACTCCGGCCAAGGGCCCGAGCACGAGCAGCAACGCCGGGCACCGCATCCAGGCCGCGTAGCCCAGCAGCGGCAGCATTCCCAGCAAGAGCCCGGCGGCCAGCTCGGTCCGGCTGATTTTTTTGGCCACGGGCTTGGCTTTGCTGTCTTCGTTGTCGCGGGCGTACTCGTGGGTGAAAATGCAGGTGAGGGCCGCGGCGCGGCTCAGGGGGTGGGCCACCAGCAGCGCAGCCCCTACCCCCTCTCTGCCGGACGGCAGGCCGCGCAACGCCGCCAGCTTGAGGGCTAGCAGCAGGCCCAGGCCCACCGCCCCGTAAGTACCCAGGCGGCTGTCTTTCATGATTTCCAGGATTTTAGATTTGGTCCAGCCGCCCCCGAACCCGTCGCAGGTGTCGGCGAAGCCATCCTCGTGGAAAGCCCCGGTGAGCAGCACGCCGGCTCCCAGGCTCAGGATCAAGGCCACAGCGTCGTTGTGGAATACCGCCTGCCCACCCGCGTAGCCGGCCGCCGCCACGCCGCCCACCAGCCAGCCCACCACCGGGAAGTACACCGTGGCTTGGTTCAGCAACTCGTCGGAGTGGCCCACCCAGGCCGGTACCGGCAGGCGGGTGTAGAACTGCACCGCCGTCAGCAGCAGGCGCAGGTGGCGGCGGAGCCAGGAATCCATCAGTAGCAGGAAAGTAAGAAGGTGGGATTACGCGCCGGAATCGTCGCTTACCCCGGCGCTTTCAAAAGACGCCATTTCATTCAGAAACGCCACGGCGGCCTGCACCAGCGGGTAAGCCAGCGCACAGCCCGTGCCCTCGCCCAGGCGCAAACCCAGCCGGAGCAGCGGCTGACCGCTCAGCTCGGCCAGCAGCAACCGGTGTCCCCGCTCGTCCGACTCGTGGCAGAACACGCAGTAGGCCAGCACCGCCGGGGCCAACCGGGCCGCTACCAACAGCGCCGCCGAGGCAATGAAACCATCAATCAGCAGCAGCATCCGGTGCTCAGCCGCCCGTAGCAGGGCCCCGCACATCTGCGCAATTTCGAACCCGCCGAAGGTGGCCAGCACGGCCAGCGGCTCGGGGCCTACCTGCGGGTGCGCCGCCACGGCCCGCGTCAGCGTGTCGAGCTTGCGGGCCAGGCCCGCCGCGTCCAGACCGGTGCCGCGGCCTACGCACTCGGCCAGCGGCCGGCTGGTGAGCAGGTGCATCAGCACGGCCGCCGAAGACGTATTGCCTATGCCCATCTCGCCCACGCCCAGCACGTTGCAGCCCGCGGCGTGCAGCTCATCGGCCAGACGGGCGCCCCGCTGCAGGGCGTCGGCGCACTGGGCGGCGGTCATAGCGGGCTCCTGGGCGTAGTTGCGGGTGCCTTCGGCTATCTTCTCATCGCGCACGGCAGGCAGGTCAGCAAAAGAGCCGCGCACGCCGGCGTCCACAATGGTCAAGGCTAGGCCGTTTTGGCGGCAGAACACGTTGATGGCCGCTCCGCCGCTGGCGAAGTTGCGCACCATCTGGTGGGTTACTTCGGGCGGGTACTGGCTGACGCCGGCCTGCGCAATGCCGTGGTCCGCGGCAAACACCAGCACATGAGGGCGGCGTAGCTCGGGAGCCAAGATTTGCTGCACCAGGGCAATTTGCCGGGCCAAGGTTTCAAGTTGCCCCAGGGCGCCCAGCGGCTTGGTCTTGGTGTCGATTTTGTGCTGGATGGCGGCGCTTAGCGCGGCATCGAGCGGGGCAATGCTCCAGGTGCTCACGCGGTGGGCGCTTCGGGTTGGGGCGCGTCGTCGGCTTTTTTGAAGCGCTTGTAGAGGAACAGTTGCCACTTCTCTTCGGCCACGCCGGCCTGGTCCATCTCGGCGCGGGCCAGGGTGAAAAACAGGTCCGACAGGCGGTTGATGTAGGCCGGGATGACGGGGTTCACTTCGTCGGTGGCCATCAAACTGACCAGGCGCCGCTCGCCGCGGCGCATTTGGGTGCGCACCACGTGGCACAGAGCCGACACCTCGTTGCCGCCGGGCAGCAGAAAGTAGTCGGAAGGCGATGTCATCTGGCCTTCCAGCTCGTCAATCCATTCTTCGCACTGCCGCGCGCCGTCGGTCGGCATTGGGTTGGTGTTCAGCTTTTTGGCATCCGACGGCCGCGCCAGGTGCGACATCATATCCATCAAGTCCTTCTGAATGGTGTGCAGTCGCGGCTGCCAAGCGTGCTCCGCGCCCAGCTTCACCCGCAGCAAACCCAGCGTGGAGTTAGCCTCGTCGAGGTCGCCCATGCACTCCACGCGCACGTCGTCTTTGCGCACCCGCGAGCCGCCGAAGAGGCCCGTAGTGCCGGCATCGCCTTTTTTAGTGTAGATTTTCATGAGGTTGGGTTTGTCAGTTATCAGTTTTTGGTTGTTAGTTGCTCGTTGCGTGTTAAATAGCGGGTTGATTGGCACTTACCTGCTACTGACAACTACTTATTTCACCACCAGCGGCAGGCCCGAAACCATGAAAATGGCCCGGTTGGCCTGCCCGGCAATGTGCTGGTTCAGCCAGCCTTGCAAGTCCGTGAACTTGCGGCCAGCCTCGGTGGGAGCATGCAGCCCCATGCCCAGCTCGTTGGAAATGACCAGCAGGGTGCAGTCCTGCTGCCGGAGCTTATCGAACTCTTCTTTGGCTTGTAGTAGGGCCAGGTCCACGTCATAGTCGGCGTCGGTGAAAAAGTTGGTGGCCCACAGCGTCACGCAGTCCAGCACCACGGTGCGGCCGGTCAGGTCGAGGCGGCTCAAGTGCTTCTCCTCTTCCAGCGTGGTCCAGCGGGCGTCGCGGTCGGCCACGTGCCGGGCTATGCGCGGGCGGTGGTCGTCGTCCCAGGGGCGGGAGGTGGCCAGGTACACGGGGTTGGGGCTCAGCTGCAGGGCCAGGTCCTGGGCGTAGCGGCTTTTGCCCGAGCGCTGCCCGCCGGAGATGTAGTACAGCACCGGCCTTAGAACGTGATGGCGTAGCGGCCGGTGAAGTTGCGGCCGGGCAGGTTAAAGCCGCGTTTCTCGTAGTAGTTCTCGTCGGTGAGGTTGTTGACCAGCAGCGAGAAGGTGTGGCGCTCGGCCAGGGTGTAGCCCACCGAGAAATCCAGGGTCATGTAGCGCGGGTACTCGATTTGGGGCGAGCGGGAGTCGGTAAAATCGGTGTCGCGGCGGTTGCCCACGTAGCGGCCGCTGAGGCGGGCGCGCAGGCCGTGGTTGCTGTCGAAGGCCACGCCGTAGTTGCCGCTGAGTTTGGTCACATTGAAAATGGCGCGGGTGGTTTGAGTGCCGTTGGTGTTGTTCACGACGTCCTCGGCCTTGAATATTTTGGTGCCCCCGACGAATAGGCGCAGCACGTAGCGGCGCTCGGCCAGGGCGCCAAGGTCGTAGCCGGCTTCGGCCTCCAGGCCCCGGATTTTGCTGTCGTTGGCGTTTACGTAGTTGGTGCGGGCGCGCACCACGTAGCCTTCCGGGGTGGTTTCGCCGGTGGGGTTGGTGACGCGGGTGGTGATGCGGTCCTGCACGCGGGTGGCGAAGTAGGTAACATCGGCCGCGAAGCCGGTAGCGGGTCGGTCGAAGCGCAGGCCGGCGTCCCAGGTCACGCTGTTCTCGTTTTTCAGGTTGGGGTTGCCTTGGGTGATGGACGCCGTGCGGGGGTTGCCGGTGGCACTCACCGCCTGCGAGAAGCCGGCCACGTTGAAGGCATCGGGCGTGACGTAGGCCCGGCCGATGGTGCCGTGCGCCCGCAGGCCCGCCAGTACCTCCACCTGCGCGCCCAGGCTGGGGCTGAAAAAGGGGTTGGTTTTCCGGCCCGGCGTGAAGGTGGTGAGCAGCTCGGTTTGCTTGCTGCGGTAGGTGATGAAGTCGTAGCGGGCGCCGGGAGTCAGCACGACCTTTTCGTCAAGCAAGCTCAGGAGGCCCTGGGCGTAAAAGCCGGTGGTATTCAGCTCGTAGTTGGGGCTGAAAGGCGTGATGTTGGCACCCGCGGGGTTGAAGCGTTGCGAAATGCTGCGGGCTTCGTTGCGGTCCACGCCCAGGGTCAGGGCTTGCCGGCCCAGCTTCAGCACGTCTTTCACCTGCAGGCCGCGCCACTGCAGCTGGCTCTGGAAAGAGCGGTACGCCGGCACCGGCACGTTGTTGAAATCAGAAAGCGTGTTGTTGTCGTTGGTTTCCTGCGAAGCGTAGCCGCGCACAAACAGCTGGTGCCGGGCGTAGTCGCCGGTGGCGCTCAGGTCGATGTTCTGGCGGGCCAGGTCCTTGGTGGAGGGCCCCAGGTTGCCGTAGAAAATGTCGTTCGGCGCCTGCACGTTGCGGGCCACAAACCGCTCGCCGCGCACGTCCACGCGCCATTTTTCGCTGAGCTGGTAGCCTAGGCGCAGGGCGCCCGAGTAGTAGCCCAGCTTGGTGAAGGCCCGGCGCTGGCCGTCGGCCCGGGCGTCGTCGGTCCGGGCCAGGCTGTCGGTTTTGGCCTTGGATTGGTAGGTTTTGGTGGCGCTGCCGCCGTTCAGCCAGCCACGAAGCAGGCCGCCCCCGCCCAGCTTGTAGTCCTGAGCCCGGTCGTAGAGCCCAAACGACAAATCGAAATCCAGGCCTTTGGTAATGTTGCCCCCCGTGGCCGCGCCCACGCGGAAGGTGCGGTAGCTGCCGTACTCCGCGGCGAGGGTGGTGCGCACCTCGCCGCGCGACTTGCGCGTGAGTACGTTCACCACGCCGCCCATGGCCTGCGAGCCGTACAGGGCCGAAGCCGGCCCTTTCAGCACCTCAATCTGCTCCACGCTGTTCAGGTCGAGGGTGGCCAGGTTGGCGGTGCCGGCCGGGCGGCCGTCGACCAGCAGCAGGGCCCGCTGGTTGAGCCCCCCGGTTTGGGGCCGAAACCCGCGGATGCCCACGCCCGCCAGCAGGCTGGGGTACTGCACCACGTCCACCGAGGCATTCTTCTTCAGGGCGTCGGTAAATTCCAGGGCCGGGGTCTGCTGAATGTCCTGGCGCGTTACCACCTGAATCTGCTGGGGCACCTTGCTGCGCGCGGTGGCGGCGCGGTTGGCCGTTACCACTACTTCAGTCAGATTTTGGCGCTTGAGGGTGTCGGCGGGCGCCGGGGCTTGAGCCTGGGCTGCCTGCGCTCCGCTAGTCAGGAGGGCAGTACCCAGCAGGGCCTTCGCGTTGGGGCGCCCAAGTTGACGAAGCCAGTGGGAAGAAAATTTTACCATTAAGTAATAGATTATTGAGATTTTATTTGAGGTCTGAGATAATTGCAGCCGCCGGTTGCTCTGGCTTAAGTGCCCGAGGCAGCGCCCGCAGCAGCGCTTCGATGGTTTCGTGGGCCTGAGCCGGCTGGTCGTGCAATTGACTGAGCCACGGGCCGGCTG
>CAXUEM010000224.1:0-354 GCA_964249885.1 uncultured Hymenobacter sp.
GCTGGCCACCGACCTGGAGCTGGAAGTGTACCTGCGCCACGCCGACGAGCAATTGCCCCGGCAGCTGGGCCTGCGCGACCTGAGCGCCGAAAACCGCACGCCCGGCCGGCGCTTCAGCGTGGGCTACGTGCGGCTGGAGGTGTTGCGCGAGCAGCGCGACAGGCTAAGGGCGGCGGGCGTGTTTGTGGCTACCACGGGTGCCTTCCGCGTGCGGGTGGGAGTTGAGCAGGAGGCTCTCGCGCACAGCTTCGCCTAGCCTGGCCGCGGCGCGCAGTATTTGGGGCCGGAGTTAGCCAGACTCTGCCAACTTTGCGCTGCCAACAACGGCCCCAGCCGGCCGCCGCGCCCTGAATA
>CAXUEM010000224.1:364-5654 GCA_964249885.1 uncultured Hymenobacter sp.
ATCGTGGCCACAGCCCGCAAAGTTTCGCTGGCCGAAGTGGCCAATGCCGTGCAGACCCTGACCGGCTGGGGCCTGGAAGTCGTGCTGGGCGAAACCATCGGCGCCGAATCGCACCAGTTTGCCGGCCCCGACGAGCTGCGCCGCCGCGACTTGCAGCAGCAGTTCAATGACCCCAGCATCCGGGCCGTTTTCTGCGCCCGCGGCGGCTACGGCACGCCCCGCATCGCGGACGAGCTCGACTTCACGGCCTTCGCCCTAAGCCCGAAGTGGGTAGTTGGCTTCTCGGATATCACCGTGCTGCACTGCCAGCTGCTGCGGTTGGGTTTTCAGAGCATTCACGGCCCCATGGCCTTTTCCTTCGGGCAGGCAGGCGACGCGGCGGCGCTGGCGAGCCTACGTCAAGTGCTTTTCGGTGAGGAAGTAAGGTATCAGGCGGCGCCGCACCCGCTCAACCGACCCGGCACGGTCCGCGGCGAGCTGGTGGGCGGCAACCTGAGCTTGCTGCACACCATCACCGGCACGGCCTCGCAGGTCAGCTTCGCGGGGCGGATTCTGTTTCTGGAAGACCTCGACGAGTACCTCTACCACATTGACCGCATGCTGCTGCACCTGCACCGCAGCGGGCAGCTGGCCGGCGTGGCCGGGCTGGCGGTAGGCCACTTTTCGCTCATGCGCGACAACGCCATTCCCTTTGGCCAGACAGCCCACGAAATCATTGATTATTACGCCCGGCTGCACGGCTTTCCGGTGGGCTACGGCTTTGCCATCGGCCACGAGGCTGACAACCGCGCCTTGATTATCGGCCACCCCGCGCAGCTAACGGTGTCGGCTGCCGGCGCCGAGCTGCGGCACCTGCGCCCCGAGGTAGTCTGACCCCGAATTTCCTACCCCTCACGGCTCCCGCCCCCGCCCCCGCGGCGCCCGCCCGCCGGGCTGGCGGAGCGCCACCACGCCCCCCCCCGGCGCCAGGCCGGCCAGCAGGGGGTCGTCGGTGAGCTGCGTGGGCTCCGGGTTGGGCGGCAGCTGCCGGCTGTACACCACGCGGCCCTGCACACTGTGCAGCTGCAGGCGGGCGCCGGCAACCAGCCGCGGCAGGCGCACGGTGAGCGCACGCTGGAAAGGGTTGGGGTAGGCCTGCAACTCAGCCACTGGCGTTTGGGTAGCCTTAAAATCGACGACGCGCGGGCCGAAAAAGCTGTCCTTCCCATCGAGGTCGAGCTGGCGCAGCCGGTAGTAGCGCCGGCCGGATTTGCCCGGCGCCTCATCCACGAAGCGGTAGCTGCGCGGCCCCAGAGCCGAGGGCGCGCCGGCAGCCACGAAGCCGATTTTCTGAAACTCTCGGCCATTGGTCGAGACCTGCACCTCGTAGCCGTCATTATTGGCCTCGGAGGCGGTTTGCCAGGTCAGCACGGCATCAGCGCCCCGCCGCGCAGCTTCGAAACGGGTGAGCGTAACGGGCAGCGGGGCAGTGGCCGGCACCAGCAGCGGACGCAGAAAGTCGCGCACGAAGCGGAAGGTCGTGTCCATGTAAGCTACGGCGGCGGTACTGGTGCCGGAGTAGGGCACGTGGCCGGCGCCACGGAACGGATACAGCGCATTGACCACGCCCACGGCCGCGGCCTGGGGCTGCAGCGCGCCGCTGCCATACACTACCGCGATGGGGTTGAAAGCGGTGGGGCCGGCGTTGTAGGGCACGGTGGTGTCGCGGGTGCCGTGCAGGCTTACGAAGGGCTGGTTGCCGGCCTCGATGAAGCCCAGCTGGCCCAGGGCGCCGCACAGGTTGATGGCGGCGCGGGTGGCGCTGGAATAGCCGGGGTTGCCGCTCTGCCCTTCCACGCCGCCGGGCTCGGTGCTGCCCAGCAGGGTTAGCTCGCTGGGCTTGTCCAGATACGCCGTGTTCAGGGCCGTGAAGGCGCCGGCCGAGGAGCCGCCCACAAAGAGGTAGTCGGGCGCCACCCGGTAGGTATTCGCGGTGGCCGCGTCCTGGCGGAAGAAGCGCACGGCCGCGCGCATGTCGTGCATGGCCCGCACCAGGGTGTTGGCGTCGGGAGCCATGAAGCCGTTGAGCCGGTAATCAATGCTGGCCGTGACGTAGCCCAGCCGGGCAAAGCGGCGGCACAGCTCCAACACGTCCTGGCTGGTGCGCGAGCCCAGGCCGGCAATAAAGCCGCCGCCGTGAGCCAGAATAATCACCGGCCGCGCGCCGGCGGGGCCGTCCACCGGCTGGTAGATGTCCATCAGCAGCGTCTGGGTCGCGCCCTGGGCGTTGACGGCGGCACCGTACGGCACGCCGGTTGTGGTGCTTATCTGGTAGAGCGGCCGGTAGAACTTGCCGCCGGTGGTATCAATCTGGGCCGCGGCGGGCAGCGTGAAAGCCAGGGCCAGCAGGGGGAACAGCCGCCTCAACAAATAAGCCAAGCGCATCAGCAAAAGGGAAAGGTAGCAGTATCCGAATCCGGGCTTGCTTAAGGGTTTCTGAGCCCGGATAAGTTCGATGCAAAGCCGAATTCAACCCTTCGGCTACTCCTGATACAGCACCTGCAGCACGGTCTGGCCCACGGCTTTCAGCGTCTTTTTGTCGATGACGCTCAGGTTGTCGAGCGTGGTGTGGTGGTAGGGCTGAAACAGCTCCGGGCCGTCGTAGGGCAGCGTGTCGATGATGTCGACGGTGGGAATGCCGGCCTGGTTCGTGTACACGTGGTCGTCGGTGATGCCGCCCATGTCGCGGAACAGGAAGTAGTCGGAGTAGCCCAGCTGGGCGGCCGTGTTCCAGATTTTGTCCAGCGCCGGGCGGGCCCGCTCGCGCGAGAGCTGCTCGCGGCTGAACTTGGCGCCTTTGGCGCCCACCATGTCGAAGAGCACGCCGTACTCGGCCTTGTAGCCGGCGGGCAAGAGGTTTTTGGCCCAGTACTGCGAGCCCAGGCACCAGGAGTCGCCGGCGCCCTCGAGCTGGTTTTTCTGGCCGGCGTTGGTGGTGGCGTCGTAGCCCCAGTCCTCGGCGTCGAAAAAGATGAAGTCGACGCCGACCTGCGGCGTCAGCGAATCGGGCTGCTGGCTGAGCACGCGGGCCATTTCCAGGGCCACGGCCACGGCGCTGGCCCCGTCGGAAGCGCCCTCGTAGGGAGCCTTGGGGGTTTTCTTGTCGGCATCGGCAAAGGGCCGGGTGTCCCAGTGCCCGAAGATGGCCACCCGCCGCGCCGCCTGCGGCTGAAACTGCGCGATGATGTTGCGCCCCCGGATGTTGGTGCCGTCGAAGGTCATGGCCGAAAACGGCTGCTCCTGCACCTTGAGGCCGTATTGCTCCAGCGTCCTGACCAGGTAGTCGCCGCAGGCCTGGTGCGCCTTGGAGTTGGGCACCCGCGGCCCGAACGCCAACTGCCGCGCCGTGAACGCATAAGCTGAATCGGCGCTGAACACCGGCGCCTTGGTTAGCGCCGGCGGCGCGGTGACTGTGGCCGTTTCGGTGTTGGCCGTCTTGTTATCCGGGCAGGCCGTGAGGAAAAGCAGGCCGGCCGCCAGGGCCAGCGGGAGGCGAAAGGAGAACTGCATCGGAGAAATTTGTCGACTTACTTGTTTGTTCATGCATTGCTTCAACTCAAAAGCCTTCTACTCCTCGCTGTAGGCCCACTCCACGCCGGCCTTGGTGTCCTTAATGACGATGCCCTGCTGCTTGAGCGCGCCACGAATCTGGTCGACCTTGTCGTAGGCTTTGGCCGTTTTGGCTTCGGCGTAAAACTCTAGGGTCAGGTTGAGCAGGTCTTCGGCGTTGGCGCGGGGCTCGTCGCGCAAACCCAGGATGTCCGTGACCACCGTGGCGTAGGTGGCGGCGGCTTCGGTGAGCACGGCGGGCGAGACGGCGGCCAGCGCGGCGGGCGTCGTGGCCAGGGTATTGAACTTGCGCAGCAGATTAAACAGACTGGCCACGCAGCGGGCCGTGTTCAGGTCGTCATCCAGGCCCACGAACAGGTCGGCCACCAGCTTTTTTATCTCGGCGTCGCGTGTCGGGTGTTTTTATTTGGCTGGGTCGTCGGCAGCCAGCAGGGGGTGCTGGAGCTTGGGCAGCAGGCGCAGGCCGTTCATGAGCTTGCGGTAGCCTTTGCGGGCGGCCAGCAGGGCATCGTCGCTCAAATCAACGGGGCTGCGGTAGTGCGCCTGCAAGAGAAAGAAGCGCACCGTCATCGGCGAGTAGGCCTGCGAGAGGCCGCCGGTGGGCTTCACGAACAAGTCGTCGAGGGTGATGAAGTTGCCCAGGCTCTTGCTCATCTTGGCTCCGTTCACGGTGAGCATGTTGTTGTGCATCCAGATGCGGGCTTCGGCCGTGCCGGAGTGGCTGGCCTGGCTCTGGGCGATTTCGCACTCGTGGTGCGGAAACATCAAATCCAGCCCGCCGCCGTGGATGTCGAACTCGGCGCCGAGGTACTTGCGGCTCATGGCCGAGCATTCCAGGTGCCAGCCGGGAAAGCCCGCGCCCCAGGGCGAGGGCCAGCGCATAAGGTGCTCGGGCGCGGCGTTTTTCCAGAGCGCGAAGTCCAGCGGACTGCGCTTGTCCTGCTGGCCTTCGAGGTTGTCGCGGGTGCCGGCCAGCAGCTCCTCTACCACGCGGTTCGAGAGCTGGCCGTAGCGGTGCTGCTGGTTGTACTTGGGCACGTCGAAATACACCGAGCCGTTGACCTCGTAGGCGAAGCCATTGGCCATGATTTCCTCGATGAGCTGAATCTGCTCGGTGATGTGGCCGCTGGCCTGGGGCTCGATGTCGGGCGGCAGGCAGCCCAGGGCCCGCATGTTGTGGCGGTAGCGGGTGGTGTAGTACTGGGCCACCTGCATGGGCTCCAGTTGCTGGGCGCGGGCGGCTTTGGCCATGGGGTCCTCGCCGTCGTCGCCGTCGCCCTGCAGGTGGCCCACGTCGGTGATGTTGCGCACGTAGCGCACCGTGTGACCCAGGTGGCGCAGGTAGCGCGTGAGCACGTCAAACACCACCGGGCCGCGCGCGTTGCCCAGGTGGGCGTCGTTGTACACGGTCGGGCCGCACAGGTACAGCCCCACCAGGGGCGGGCGCAGGGGCTGAAAAACTTCCTTCTGGCGGGTGAGCGTATTGTAGAGGGTCAGCGGCATGGTGCAAAGGTAGCGGGCGGGCCGGCGGGTTGGGGGTCAGACTCCCCTCCCTTGTTTTAAGGAGAAGAGTTTGTCGTTCACCTCCCCCGCAGCTCGTAGACGGCCTCCAGCGGAAAATGGTCGGAGAAGGGAATTTCGCGGTGCACCCGGCAGGCGCGCACCCGCCACTGCGGGCCGG
>CAXUEM010000225.1:0-5648 GCA_964249885.1 uncultured Hymenobacter sp.
AGTCCATTACCCTGCCCGTCATCGAAGGCACCGAGCACGAAAAAGCCTTTGACATCGGCAAGCTGCGCGACCAGACCGGCTACGTGACCCTCGACTCGGGCTATAAAAACACCGGCGCCACCAAGTCGGCCATCACCTTTCTCGACGGCGAGGAAGGCATTCTGCGCTACCGCGGCTACCCGATTGAGCAGCTGGCCGAGCAGTCCAGCTTTCTGGAAGTGGCCTACCTGCTGATTTACGGCGCCCTGCCCACCCAGGCCCAGCTCGACGACTTCAGCCACCAGATTACCAAGCACACGCTGGTGCACGAAGACGTGCGCAAAATCTTCGACGGCTTTCCCTCGGCGGCCCACCCGATGGCCATCCTTTCCTCGCTCATTTGCGCGCTCACCGCCTTCTATCCCAAGAGCGTGGACCCCGAGCAGAGCCAGGAGGAAATGAACCTCAACATCCTGCGCCTGATGGCTAAAATCTCGACCATCGCCGCCTGGACCTACAAAAACTCGCAGGGCCACCCGCTCAACTACCCCCGCAACGACCTCGATTACACGTCGAACTTCTTATACATGATGTTCAGCTTCCCCACCGAGAAGTACGACATCAACCCGGTGGTGGTCAGCGCGTTGAACAAGCTTTTGATTCTGCACGCCGACCACGAGCAGAACTGCTCGACCTCCACGGTGCGCCTCGTGGGCTCGGCCAACGCCAGCCTCTACGGCTCGGTGTCGGCGGGCATCAACGCGCTCTGGGGCCCGCTGCACGGCGGCGCCAACCAGGAAGTCGTGGAAATGCTCATGCAGATTCAGGCCGACGGCGGCAACACCCAGAAGTGGGTCGACAAGGCCAAGGACAAGAACGACCCGTTCCGCCTCATGGGCTTCGGCCACCGCGTGTACAAGAACTTCGACCCGCGCGCCAAAATCATTAAAAAGGCCGCCGACGAGGTGCTCAAGGCCCTGGGCATCAACGACCCCCTGCTGACCATCGCCCAGGAGCTGGAGCAGGCCGCCCTGACCGACCCTTACTTCGTGGAGCGCAAGCTGTACCCGAACGTGGACTTTTACTCGGGCATCATCTACCGCGCCATCGGCATCCCCACGGAGATGTTCACCGTGCTCTTCGCCATGGGCCGCCTGCCCGGCTGGATTGCCCAGTGGAAAGAGATGCGCGAAAACAAGGAGCCCATCGGCCGCCCCCGGCAGATTTACACCGGCGAGCTGGAGCGCGACTACGTCGCCATCCGCGACCGGCAGTAGGCAGGCTCCTCCCCTGCTGGTAAACCTAAAAAGGTCAGTCTGCCGCGGCAGACTGACCTTTTTTGTTGCGGGCGGCTTGACCTGGCCGGTCGCCCGTTAGGGCTGCTCGCGCTTGAGGGTAATGAGCAGGTCCGGCGAGAGCGAGTTTTCAACGGCCGTATTGACGACCGATACGATTTCCCAGCCCTGCTGGCCTAGGCTATTGAGCCGTCCGGTCAGCTCTGCTAAGTCGGGGCCACTGAAAAAGCCTCCATTGGCTTGCAGCAGGCGGTATTCGTATTTTTTCATGCGCGGGGCCCTGCTGGCTTAGTTGATGCGGTGGGCCGTAAGGTTGCTGCGCAGTTGCTGGTAGGCCACGCGCTGGTCGGGCTGAAACAAGGCGGCCAGCTCGGCTTCGTAGCGGGTCTGGGCGGTGGCCAGCCAGTTGTCGCGGTCGGCGCGCGTGGCGTTCACCAGGCCGGCCTCCAGCTGGCGGCGCTCGGTCAGCATGCGCAGGTGCAGGGCCTTTACCTGCACGTACTGGCCTTCGTTGAAGTGAATGCGCTGGGCCAGGGCGCGGGTTAGTGCCGTGGCGTGCGCTACTACCGAGGGCGAGTACGAGGCCGTGGCCGGGTCGTGTACATCGGGGGCGACGGTACCGGACAACAAACCGGCGAGGATGGCAGCTGCGAGAAAGTTTAGCATGGTACTGAAATGAAAAATGTGAATGGGTTGGAGAAGAAAGCTGATGGCCGGGCTGGGAATCCCAAAACGACTTGTCCAAACCTACGCAAAAGAATCAATTAGATAAAAATCATTTTTCGTGGCATTTTTCTAATCAAGTCATTTCTCACAAATTTCATAAATGTCTCATTTAATGCTACTTATTTACGCCAGAAAAACCCGGAGTTCAGAGCAAAAAAATTGCCCGCTGTTGGGCGGGCAATACATTATCCTTTGAAAATTCAATTATATTTTTCACCTAAAGCACAGCTTTAAGTGAAAAGACCCGGCTGGGCTCACAAAATCCGAAGCTCGATGCGGCGGTTTTGCTGGCGGGTAGCCTCGGTGTCGTTGCCCGCCAGGGGCTTGTTGGCACCGTAGCCCTTGGCCCGCAGGCGGCTAGCCGCCACGCCGTGCCCGGCCAGATACTCCTGCACGGCCTGGGCCCGGCGCTGCGAGAGCACCTGGTTGGCCTCGGGCGTGCCCACATTGTCGGTGTGGCCGGATATCTCAATCTGCACGTCGCGGTACTGGCGCATAAACTCAATCAGGCGGTTGAGTTCGGTGCGCGACTGCGGCTTGAGCTTGTACTCATTCGTGTCGAAGAACAGGTTGTTGAGCACCACGCTGCGGCCGGCGCGCACGGGCTCCAGGTAGATGTCGAGGGTGAGCGGGTCGAAGTTCTTCTTACCGGTGTAGTCGAAGCTCAGGCTCTTGAGCAGGTACTTGTCGGCCGCGGCGTACATGGCGTAGCGCCGGCCCTCGTTGAGCACCACGGTATAGTCGCCCTCCACCGGGTCGGAGGTCACGAACTGCGTCAGCGCATCGGTGGTCACGTCGTAGAGCTTCACGTCGGCCCGAAGCGGCTTTTTGGTGATGGCGTCGAACACCCGGCCCTGGGTGTAGGTGCTGGTTTCGCGGGCCTGCACCGGGGCCGGCACGGCAAAGCCAAACAGCTCGACCGGCGCCTCGCGCAGGACGCCGGGCCGCGCGGCGGCCGCGTTGGTGCTGGTGCTGGCCTGGTCCTGGGTGCTGCGCGAGCAGAAGCCGCGCTGGTTGTCCGATGTGATGTAGAGCGAGGCTTCGTTCTCGAACGTATTGAGCGGGTAGCCGAGGTTGCTGGGCTCACCCCACTTGCTGGCTACCGGGTCTTTCAGCTCGCAGCGAAACACATCGAGGCCGCCCATGCCCACGAGGCCGTCGGTGACGTAGTAGAGCGTGGTGCCGCTGGCGTGGATGAAGGGCGCCATGTCCTTGCCCGAGGTGTTGACCGGCTTGCCCAGGTTGCGGGCCATGCTCCAGGTGCCGTTGTCCTGCAGGGTGCTCACGTACAGGTCTTCCTGGCCCACGCCGCCGGCCCGGTTCGAGGTAAAGTACAGCGTACGGCCGTCGGCCGAGAGCGAGGGCTGCGAGTCCCAGTCAACAGAATTGACGCCCCGGCCTAGGTTCTGGGGCGCGCTCCAGGTGTTGCCGGTGCGGCGCGAGATGTAGAGGTCGCAGTTGCCCACCGAGCCGGGCCGGTCGCAGGAGGCAAAGACCAGCGTTTTGCCGTCGCCGGCGATGGTGCCGGCGCCCTCGTTGTAGCGCGAGTTGATGCTGGGCGCAATGCCCACGGGCGCGCTCATGCTGCCATCCTTGGTTTGGCGGCTCACATACAGGTCCTCGAAGCTTTCGGCAGTGGGCCGGCCGGTGAAAAGCAGAAAGCGGTTGTCGGCGGTCAGGGCCGGAAAATACTGAAAGCGAAAGGAGTTGAGCGGAGCCGGCAGGCGGGCGGGCGTCACGCCCACGGGCTGCTTGAGGGCCTTGAGGGCGTAGTCGCAGGTGAGCAGGTTGCGCTCGGCGCGGCCCAGGCCGCGCAGGTTGCGGGGCGCCACTTTCAGCAGCTGCCGGTAGGCTCCGGCGGCGGTTTCGTACTCGCCAAAGCTCAGGGCCAAATCACCAAGCACCATAAATTCCGAAGCCCGGGCCGAGGTGGGCGCCGTGGCGCTCAGGCCCTGCTTGTAGGCGGCCAGGGCGGCGCGGTTGTCGCCCAGCGACTTAAGCAGCGAACCTTTCAGCACGAAGGCCTCGCCCAGGGAAGGAAACTTTTGGTTGAGCTGATTGAGCGTCTCAATGGCCTTGGTGAACTCGCGGGCCTTGGTTTGCTCCTGCGCCTTCTCCAGCAGGTTGCGGGCCTTGGTGTTGGTCACGGTCACGGGCTTGCGGCCGGGCGGCAACGTCTGGGCCGCCGAGGCCAGCGGCCAGCCGGCCAGCAGGGCCCCGAGCAGAACTACCACGGGCTGCAGCCCCCCAAAAGCCCCACGGGCAGGCAAAAGACGCATAGGCATAAGGCCGGCAGGGCTAAGGAATGTCAAGGTATTTGTGGGTTTGCAAGGACACCTGCCAGCGCGGATTGGCCTTTACGTAGGCTATCAGCGCCGGGGTCATGCGGGCGGCCCGGCTCCACTCGGGCTGCAGAAACAAGCGGCACGCCGGGCCCACCAGCGCGGCGTGGGTTTCGGCCCAGGCAAAGTCGCTGTCGTTGAACACCACTACCTTCAGCTCGTGGGCGGCGGCCAGCACGTCGGGCCGCGGGGCTTTGAATTTCTTCGGCGACAAGCAAATCCAGTCCCACTGCCCCGAGAGCGGGTGGGCGCCGCTGGTTTCGAGCCAGGTCTGGCAGCCAGCAGCTTGCAGGGCCTGAGTGAGCGGCCCGCAGTCGTGCATGAGCGGCTCGCCGCCGGTCACGACCACGTTGCGGCCGGGGTACGCCAGCACCTCGGCCACGAGGCCGGCAACGTCCCGGCGCGGGTGCTGGTCGGCATCCCAGGATTCCTTCACGTCGCACCACACGCAGCCCACGTCGCAGCCGCCGAGGCGGATGAAATAAGCCGCCCGGCCGGCATTAGCGCCCTCTCCCTGAATAGTATAAAACTGCTCCATCACCGGCAGCGCCGCCGGGGCGGCCGGCCGGCCCGCAGTCGGCATTAAGTCAATCAGAACGTCGGATAAAAACATCGGCAAAATGATAATGGCGCCCGGTAGGGGCAACAGCTTTGCGGCGGCTGCGCGTTCCGTCAGGACGAGCGTTAAAGGTAGGGCGTGGGGCGGAAACCGGCAACCGCGCGGCCTCCGGCCCGCGGCCGGGCGGCGGCCAGCAGGGGGTGCTGCGGGTGCTGCGGGTGCTATTAATTTAAAATCAAAGGCTTAAGCGCGGCCTTACCCCCTGCTGGTCCCCTGCGCAGGAGCGCAGCTTGCCGGGCGGGCCCGCCCCGCCGGCCGCGAAGAGCCGCTCGGTTCCTGTTTGCGCTATTTGGGATAAACCTGGCCCTGGGCGGCGCGCAAAGTGTTAAGCAGCAGCATGGCAATGGTCATGGGGCCCACGCCGCCCGGCACGGGCGTAATGGCCGAGGCCAGCGGCGCCACTTCGGCAAAGTTGACGTCGCCTTTGAGCACGAAGCCGCTTTTTTTGCTCGCATCGGCCACGCGGGTCGTGCCCACGTCGATGACCACGGCGCCGGGCCGCACCATGTCGGCCGTCACGAACTCGGGCCGGCCGATGGCGGCCACCACGATGTCGGCCGTGCGGCAGATGGCGGCCAGGTCCTGGGTGCGCGAGTGGCAGAGCGTCACGGTGCAGTTGCCGGCATCAAGGTTGCGGGCCAGCAAGATGCTGACCGGCGTGCCCACGATGTTGGAGCGCCCGATGAC
>CAXUEM010000226.1:0-5639 GCA_964249885.1 uncultured Hymenobacter sp.
GCCTGGTAGGCTCGCAGGATGCGGTGGTGGCCGCCGCCACCGCCCACGGCGCCCACCCGCACGTGTTTGTGCTGCCCGATAAGGACGAGGCCGCCTACTTTCTGGCCGATGTGCAGCACCTGCTGCCGGAGGGGCCCGAGGCCCTGCTGTTTCCGAGTTCCTACAAGCGGCCGTATGAGTTTGATGAGACCGAAAACGCCAACGTGCTCATGCGCGCCGAGGTGCTCAATAGCCTCAACACTCACCGCAACCCGGATGCAAAGGCGGTGAACGGCGCCTTTATCGTGACCTACCCGGAGGCCTTATCGGAAAAGGTGATTAACCGGCAGAGCCTGGTGCAGAACACTTTTAATGCCAAGGTGGGCGACAAGCTGGACGTGAATTTCCTGGGCGAGATGCTGGCCGAGTACGATTTCGAGAAGTCGGATTTCGTGTACGAGGCCGGGCAGTACGCCGTGCGCGGCGGCATCGTGGACGTGTTCAGCTACGCCAACGAGCTGCCCTACCGGCTGGAATTATTCGGCGACGAGATTGAGAGCATCCGGACGTTCAACCCCGAGAATCAACTCTCGGTGGAGCCGCGGCAGAGCATCAGCATCGTGCCGAACGTGCAAACCAAGCTGCTGCAGGAAACGCGGGAGTCGTTTTTTGAATTTCTGCCGCGCACGGCCTGCGTGTGGGTGAAGGACGTGCGGCAGACGCTCGACGTGGTGGGCGAATTATTCGACAAGGCCGAAAGCAACTTCAAGCAATTGGTCACCGACATCGGCGGCGCGCAAATCGTGAGCAAGCCGGCCGACTTGTTCGACTCCGGCAAGCATTTGAAGAAGCTGCTCGATGAATTTGCAGTCGTCGAATTCGGCAAGCGGTTTTATTTCAAGAACGCCGACGAATTTCAATTTACGGCCAAGCCGCAGCCGAGCTTCAACAAGGATTTTGGCCGGCTGGTGAAGAACCTACAGGAAAACCAGCGGCACAATTTCACCACCATTATTGCGGCCGACTCGGTGCGGCAGGCCGACCGGCTGCGCACGATATTCGACGAGTTGGACCACAACGTGCAGTTTCAGCACCTGCTGCTGGCTTTGCGCGAGGGTTTTATTGACGAGCAACTGGAGTTGGCCGTGTACACCGACCACCAGCTGTTTGAGCGCTACTACCGGGCGCAGGAGGCGCGCAAGTTCTCGAAGAAAAAGGCGCTGACTCTGCGGGAGCTAAAGACCTTGCAGCCGGGTGATTATGTCACGCACCAGGACTACGGCATCGCGCGCTTCGCGGGCTTGACGCAGGTGGAAATGAACGGTCATTTGCAGGAAGCTATTCGGCTGGTGTACCGCGACGACGACGTGCTGACCGTGAGCATCCATGCCCTGCACAAAATTGCCAAGTACAGCGGGGCCGAGGGCACGCCGCCCACCATGAGCAAGCTGGGCTCGCCGGAGTGGGAAAACAAGAAAAAGTCGGTCAAGAAGAAGGTCAAGGACATTGCCGCCGACCTCATCCGGCTGTACGCCAAGCGCAAAACGGCGCCGGGCTTCGCGTTTTCGCCTGATAGTTTCATGCAGGCCGAGCTGGAGTCGAGCTTTATTTACGAGGACACGCCCGACCAGGCCAAGGCCACCGAGGACGTGAAGCAGGACATGCAGCAGCCCCACCCCATGGACCGCCTCGTGTGCGGCGACGTGGGCTTCGGCAAAACCGAAATTGCCATCCGCGCCGCCTTCAAGGCCGCCGCCGACGGCAAGCAGGTGGCCGTGCTCGTGCCGACGACCATTCTGGCGATGCAGCACTACAAGACCTTCCGCGACCGGCTGGCGGCGCTGCCCGTGAACGTGGAGTACGTCAATCGATTCAAGACCACCAAGCAGATAAAGGAAACGCTGGGCCGGGTGGCTGAGGGCAAAACCGACATCCTCATCGGCACGCACCGACTCACCAACAAGGACATCAAGTTCAAGGACTTAGGCTTGCTTATTATTGATGAAGAGCAGAAATTCGGCGTCAAGACCAAGGACAAGCTCAAGGAGCTCAAGGTGAACGTGGATACGCTCACGCTCTCGGCCACGCCCATTCCGCGCACGCTGCACTTTTCGCTCATGGGCGCGCGCGACCTGAGCGTCATTGCCACGCCGCCGCCCAACCGGCAGCCGGTGCAAACCGAGCTGCACGTGTATGACGAAACCCTGATTCGGGACGCCGTGGCGCGGGAGCTCAAGCGCGGCGGGCAGGTGTTTTTCGTGCATAACCGCATCAAGGACATTGAGGAAATGGCCGGCACCATTCTGCGCCTCGTGCCGGATGCGCGCATCACCTACGCCCACGGCCAGATGGAAGGCGAAATGCTGGAAAAGCGCATGATGAAGTTCGTGGAGGGCGAGTACGACGTGCTGGTTTCGACCAACATCATCGAGTCAGGCCTCGACATTCCCAACGCCAACACCATCATCATCAACCGGGCGCACCTGGCCGGCCTCTCCGATTTGCACCAGATGCGGGGCCGCGTGGGCCGCTCGAACCGCAAGGCCTACTGCTACCTGCTCACGCCGCCGGTGGCCAACCTGCCCGCCGACGCCCGCAAGCGGCTGAGCACGCTGGAAGAGTTTTCCGACCTCGGCGCGGGCTTCAACGTGGCCATGCGCGACCTGGACATCCGCGGCGCGGGCAATTTGCTCGGCGGCGAGCAGTCGGGCTTTATCAACGACCTGGGTTACGAAACCTACCACCAGATGCTGGACGAGGCCGTGACCGAGCTCAAAGAAACCGAGTTCCGCGACCTGTTCATCGGCACGCCGGCCGAGCAGCAGCGCCTGCAGCAGGCCGCCGGCGCCGGCCGGCCCAAGGAGTGCAACATCGAAACCGACCTGCCCGTGCTCATCCCCAGCGAGTACGTGAGCAACGTCTCGGAGCGCCTGCAGCTCTACGCCAAGCTCGACCGCGCTCAGAAAGCCGAAGAGCTGGACAAGCTACTGCAGAGCATTCAGGACCGGTTCGGCCCGCTGCCCAACGCCGTGCAGCAGCTGGCCGACATCGTGCGCCTGCGCTGGCAGGCCAGCCGGGTGGGCTTTACTAAGGTGACGCTCAAGCGCGACACGCTCAAGGGCTACCTGCCAGCCGGGGGAGAGGAGCACAAGGAGTACTTCCAGGGCCCGCAGTTCGGGCAGGTGCTGAGCTACGTCTCCGCGCACCCGCGCAAGGCAAACCTCAAGGAGAAGAAAGACCAGTTGATTGTGACGATTGAGGAGGTGAAAACCGTGGGCCAGGCCCGGCGCATCATGGCCGAACTGGGCGACGCGGAGGCGGTGGCGGCGTAGCGGGCTCTGCACCCGCCGGCCGCGTCTTCCGTTTTTAGCCCCTGGCGGCGCGGAAGCCGGCGCCGCTATGGCCTTACTTTGCGGGCATGATAACCTGGACCTGCCAGCCCTTCGCCGAGCTGACCCTGCTGGAATTATACGCCGCGCTGCGCCTGCGCTCGGAGATATTCGTAGTCGAGCAGAACTGCCCTTACCTGGACTTGGACGGCCTCGATGAAGCCGCGTACCACCTGCTGGGCCGCACCGAAACCGGCGAACTGGCGGCCTACACGCGCCTGCTGCCCCAGGGCGTGAGCTACCCGGACTACGCCAGTATTGGGCGCGTGGTGGTGGCGCAAAGCCAGCGCCGCGGCGGGCTGGGGCAGGAGCTAATGCGCGAATCTATCCGGCACTGCGAGCGGCTGTTTGGCCCGGGGCCGATAAAGATTGGGGCCCAGCAGTACCTGGAGCGGTTTTATCAGGGCTTTGGCTTTGCGCAGTGCGGCGAGGGCTACGACGAGGACGGCATCCCGCACATTCCTATGCTGCGCGCGGAAAAGAGTTAAGAGTTAAAAGGACCGCCTGATAGTTCAGGCGGTCCTTTTAACTCTTAACTCCTAACTCCTAACTGACTTAGTCACAGCCTTCCGGGCCGCAGACGGCGCCATCGGCGCTGCCCACGGCTACGAGCGGGTTGGCTTCGCGCCACACGGTCTGCAGCACTTCGGCAAACACCTCGGCCGGCTGGGCGCCCGAGACGGCGTACTTGTCGGCGAATACGAAAAACGGGACGCCGCGCACGCCTACCTGCCGGGCCTGGTACTCGTCGTGGCGCACAGCCTCGGCGTAGGTGCCGGCCAGCAGGGCCTCGCGGGCGGCGGTGGCATCGAGGCCGGTTTCGGCGGCGAGGCGGGCCAGGGTGTCGAGGTCGGCCAAGTTCTGGCCCTCGGTGTAGTAGGCGCGGAACAGGCGTTCCTTCAGCTCGTTCTGACGGCCGTGAGCGGCGGCGAAGTGCAGCAGCTGGTGGCCCAGAAACGTGTTGATGGGCACGGCGCGGTCAAAGTTGTACTCCAGGCCGGCCTGGGCGGCAGCCTGCGCCATTTGCTCGTGCATCTGCCGCGACTGCGCCCGGCTGATGCCCTTGCGCTCGGCCAAGTGGTCGTACACCTGCTGCCCGGGCCGAGGCGCGGTGTCGGCGTCCAGCTCGAAGCTGCGCCACACGATTTCAACTTCGCCGGCGTGGGCAAACTCCTGCAGGCCGGCTTCAAAGCGGCGCTTGCCCAGGTAGCAGAACGGGCACACGATGTCAGACCAGATTTCAACTTTCATAAGAGCTTGGCTTGGGGGCTTGGGGTGAGGACGGCGCCGAGCCGGGGCCGGCTTGGGCTAAACAAAACCGCCGGGCTGCTTTGTTCGGCCGCGAACCTGGCGCCGACTCAAAAATGCGCGTTTTTAGTAGCTTGCCGCATGCAAACTTCGCTCGCCGCGGCCGCGCCAGCGCCCGAAATCTTTGAGGCGCCGCTGGAAATCAGCGGGCCCAGCATCATGCCCATGCGGCTGGTGGTGGTGCCGCCCGCCGTGCTCGCAGCGCTGGGCAAGGAAGTGAAGCGCGTCATTGCCACTTTCAACGGCGGGGGGGGGTGCCGCCCGCCGGGCCCGCGGGGCTGGGCCTGCTGCCACTGGCCGGCGGCCGGCGCTACCTGCTGCTGCGCAAAGACCTGTGCCGCGCCCAGAACCTGACGGTCGGCCAGGTTCTGCGCGTTGCGCTGCGCCCCGACCCTCGGCCCGACCACATCGACCTGCCCGAGGAGCTGCTAGAAGCTCTGGCCGCCTGGCCCGAGGCCGAGGCGGCATACCAGCCGCTGTCGGGCGCCATGAAGCGCGCCGTGGCCCGGCACGTGGCCCAGGCCAAGCACCCCGAAACCCGCGTCCGCCGCGCCGTAGACGTGGCCGAGAAGCTGGCCCGCGGCGGTCACCCGTTCCGGGCCGTCGGGAGCGCCCTGTAGCATTATGAACGCGAAAAAGCCGCGCCAGCAGGGGGTGGCGCGGCTTTTTCAGCCTTCGGGCAGCGGGGCGGGGCCGCGCTACTTCTCCAGCGCTATGCTGACAACCTTGCCCGGCTCACTGACCATGAACTTGCACTCGTGAAACTCCGGTGGGGCCAGCGTGGGGCGCACGTTGTTGGAGAAGGCGTAGGGCTCGGTGGGAATGCCCAGCATGTTCTTGTCCAGCTTGTCGTTGTTGTTCACGTCCTGGGTGATGACCACGGCCCACTCGCCCCGGGGCAGGTCGACGGGCAGCGTAATCTCGCGCTTACCCTCGGGCTTGACGAAGCGCGAAAACACGTAC
>CAXUEM010000227.1:0-5612 GCA_964249885.1 uncultured Hymenobacter sp.
CCGCAATGCCGCTTTCTGGTCGGCGAATATTTCCAACGCAGGTGCAATAGGCAGCACCTGCTCGGCAAACAATTCCCGAAACTCAGCTACTTGCTGATGCTGGCGTGCCTGCCAAGTTGGAGCACTATTGGCTGCGCCGAAGAGCAACTCCGCGATGGTGATTTCAGACACAAAGCATTGCGCTAAGCCAATTGCGGCCAGCTTCTCGTTGAGTCGGTGCTCTCCCCGTAGAAAATGGACGCAAATGTTGGTATCGAGCAAATAGCCGGCGCTCATAGCTCAATATCGGGGCGGTTGCTCTGGCGGGATTCTCGCAGCATCTTGTTTATTTCATCCCCAGTTTCATCCGACTGCCAAGAGCCGAATAAAGCCATAAATCGACGCTCCCGCTCCTCCAATGACAGCTTCGCAGCCGGCGAAGCCGTGACCTTCACGCCCAGGCGCTGGGCCAGACTCAGCAGCAAATGCAAGTCGGACTCATTGGTAGGCTCTAAGACGAGGGTGGTAGTCATAGTTAGCAGGTTACAAATGGTGCAATAAGAAACAGCTGCTTCTCTAGCTAAGTTACACAGAAGCTGTAGTATCGTTCCAACGGCGGGAGCAGCGGGCGGGGGGCTTTGCCGTTGGAGAGAAGCTGTGATATCGTTCTAGCGGCGGGGCAGCTGGCGGTGGCTATTTATCGCCATAGTGAAAGCGGCAGGCGGCAATGCGAAGGCCGTCGTCGGAGGCTTTGTACACCAAGCGGTGTTCCTGATTGATGCGCCGCGACCAATAGCCGCGCAGGTCACCTTTTAGCGCTTCTGGTTTGCCCGTGCCCGCGAAAGGGGTGCGCTGGCACTCCTTGAGCAGCGTGTTGATTTTGCGGAGAATGGCGCGGTCGGTTTCCTGCCAGTACAAATACTGCTCCCAAGCGGCTTCGTCCCAAATAAGCCTCATGCGTCGATGAGGTCGTGCTGTATGCCTTTGCCGCTCTCCAAGCGCTCAATAGAGTCACGCAAGGCTTTCGCATTCGCGGGGTTGCTTAGCAGGTACTCCGTTTCGTCCTGTGCCTTGGACTTCGTGCGCGCCGGCGTAGCCTTCACAAAAGGCAGACTTTGCAGCAGCTCCATCATGAAGGCCGCTTTATTATCGGGGATTTCTAACGTGATTTTCATACCATCCAAAACTACAAAGATTCCGCTTGGTTCCTGACGCATGCTTCGGAAGCTGCCGTTTCTTCCGTGGCGGGAGCAGCAGGCGGGCATGGTGGGAGCGCAGAGAAGAGTCATCCAGCTAGGGTTGTGCCAATAGCTGACTTGCGAACCTAGCATCCAAGGCTGGCAGCGCCTGCAAGCTCGCCGCTTTTCACAAAGCCTATAATTTGATAGTTTCGATGCCGGCAAGCTCGAAGGTGAGGTTGACAGACCGGCCTCCCAGGGGGCGGGTGCAGTGCCGGGTATTAGCAGGAATGGTAAATCATTGGCCGGGGCCCAGTTTTACTGTTCTTTCCTCCAAGTCAATGCACAGGATACCTTCCACCACCAAAAACACTTCGTCGCTGTTGGGGTGGTAATGCCAGTAGAAAGGCTCCGTCATGACGCTGAGACGCACTACGTGGTCATTTATAAATGAGACAGGAATGTTTTTGTAACTGTCAACATCCTGGGCTTCCTGTTGGACATCAATTACGGTGAGCGGTGGTATAGCCATCGGGTAATTATCTGAACAGTGGAGCGAATACGGCAAATGCTAATCCAATAGCGCCCCGTACATGCTGCGCTACAAAGCAGCTTCAATATCTTTTAACGACAGGGGCAGCGTACAGGGGTGGTGGGGGCTGCAGTTGTGGCTACTGTGGAGCAGAAGCTGCCGTATTGTTCCAGCGGCGGGGGCAGCGGGCGGGGGTGACTGGCAAGGTCTGGCTGCCCTGGGTGCTACTTCCGGCTCGCCAGCACCTCCCGAATCGGCGTCCAGCGGATGTCCGGGTAGCGGGCATTGTCGAGCTGGGCGAATTTGGGCTGGCCGGTAAACATGTTGTGCATGTACTGCATGCCCTGCCAGGGCGGGAATACCTCATCACTGCTCGGCATCAGCGTGCGGGTCACCTTGATGAGTGTGCCCAGCACCCACAAACCGCCCACGCGCAGCAGCTTGAAGGGCTGGCCGGTGGCGGCGGTAGCGGCTTGTTGCAGGCCACGGGCGCTGGCTTCTTCGCCGGCGATGCGCAGGTAGCGGGGCGTGGCGGCGTCCAGGGCGGCGGCGGCGGTGTACTCGGCCGTGTTGGCGATGGTGGTGAAGTCCAGCTGCTGGTCGGCCTCGCCGTAGTACATAACTCGTTTCAAGCCAAACAGTACCACCGGCGCCTGGCCCGTGAGCAGGTCCATGAACATGCCGTTGAGGATGGACGTGGCCTGGATGGGCGCCTGGTCCAGGCGCTGGTTGAACTCCCGGCGCAGGTCGAGGTTGCGGTTCGAGCCCTCGGGCAGCTTGGTGTAGTCGATGGAATAATCCGAGGGGATGAAGCGCGGCACGCCGGCCGCCACGGCAGCCTGCAGCAGGCGCTGCTGGCCGTCCACTATCACCTCGCGCAGGCCTGACAGGGCCGACACCACGCAGGCCGCGCCCCGGCACGCCTCAGTGAGGGCGTCCACGCTGTTGAAATCAACCTCGACAATGACGACCCCCTGCTGGCGCAGCGTCGCTATTTCGGGCTTGGCGTTGCCGGGCCGAACTAAAGCGCGGACCTCGGCGCCCCGCGCCCGCAGGGCCTGCGCAATGCGGAAACCCAGGTCGCCGGTGGCACCGGCTAGTACAATAAGGGGCGCGGGCCCGGCGGGCGTGGGGCGAGAAAGGTCAGTCAAGGCAGAAGGCTGTTGGTAAAAGAGGCTGGACGGAGGGGCAGCGACGAATCCAGAAAACTCATACACCTGAACTACAACGCTCGCTAAAGGTTGCTGCAACCCGGGTTCCGGTTGTTAGCGGGCCGGCCGCGTAAACGCCGGGGGCACGCTGCCCCTGCTTTTACTATTCTGATGCAAAATTTCACCGTCGAACGGCTTTCCTTCCAGCACCTGGCCGAGCTGCCCAACGCCTGGACCAACGCCGGCTACCAGGCCCTGCTGGCCAGACTGGACTACGACAATCCCGCCGGCATCGCGCCGGCCGAACTGAAGGACATGTGCCTCATGGCCCTCACCGACCTGGAGCCCGCCGCCGCCGCCCAACTCGTGCTGGAGTACCTGTTTTCGGAGCAGCTCACCGCCGGCCAGCTGGAGCAGCTGGCCCACCAGATGCAAACCGAAAAGCTCTGGGAAGAAAACCCCAAGCTGGAGCTGCACGAAGGCTTTTTCAACGCCACGCAGCTGCTGTACGAGGCCTACAACGGCAAATTTCCGCACCCGCAGGCCGTTCGGTTTCAGGTGAAAGTGACGGCCACCGACCCGGCCGACCTGGCCGTGTTCGACCTGGCACCGGCCGCCCCGCTGCTGCGTCTGCTCGCGCCGGGCATGTCGGAGCGCGCCCTGCTGCACCGGCTGTTCGACAGCCAACTGGCCGGCCCCAGCTTCCCCGCAGCGGCGTTCATCCTGTGGCAGCTCACGCCCGGCGAGCAAACCGCCACCAGCGTGGTGTTTGACGTGGTGGGGTCGGACTACTGGTTGGAGGATTTTAAATACGCCGACACGTACGAAGCCGCGACCCACGCCGACGAAACCCCGGAGACGGCATGAGCAATAAGCCCAGCCAGCAGGGGGAGAGCAGCCCGGATGGCTAACTTGCCTCATGCTCGACCTCATCATTGATGCCCGCCCCGCCGCCCTGGCCCCCGGTTTTGCCGTGAAGCGCATTCTGCCCTACCGGCTGCGACGGATGCTGGGCCCGTTCATCTTCATGGACCACGCCGGGCCGGTGAGCCTGGCGCCCGAGCAGTTGGCCGGCCATAGCCTCGACGTGCTGCCGCACCCGCACATCGGCCTGAGCACGGTGAGCTATTTATTTGGCGGGCAGGTCACGCACCGCGACTCACTGGGCGTCGAGCAAATCATCCGCCCCGGCGAGGTGAACTGGATGACGGCCGGCTCCGGCATTGCGCATTCCGAGCGGTTCGAGGACCCGGCCGCGCTGGCCGGCGGGCAATTGGAGATGCTGCAAACCTGGGTGGCTTTGCCCGAAAAAGACGAGGAAGCCGCCCCCGCCTTCGCCAACTATCAGCCCGAGCAGCTGCCCATCTTCACCGACACCGGCGTGTGGATGCGCCTGATTGCCGGCGACGCGTTTGGGCTGCAAAACGACGTCAAAACGCACTCGCCGCTGTTCTATCTGCACGTGGTGCTGCAGCCCGGCGCCCGCTTCGGCCTGCCGCGCGGCTACCCCGAGCGCGGCCTCTACGTAGCTAAGGGCGCGGTGGAAGTAAGTGGCCGCAGCTACACCGCCGGGCAGCTGCTGGTCTTCACCGCCGGCCTCGACCCGGTTATCATAGCCCGCGAAGCCAGTACGCTGATGTTGCTGGGCGGCGAACCGCTGGGCGAGCGGTTTATCTGGTGGAACTTCGTGTCCTCGCGCCGGGAGCGCATCGAGCAGGCCAAAGCCGACTGGGCCGCCGGCCGCATTTTATTGCCCCCGAATGATAATGCCGAGTTCGTGCCGCTGCCGGCCGATAAGTCGCGGCCAGCCGGGGGTGGCACACCGGCGCCACAGGCGTTGTCGTGAGCGGAGTCGTAACGCGAAACTCTGTTTCGCGGCGAGCGCAGCGAGCAGGCGCGACTGCGCCGTTCATGTATCCTGTATCCTGACGCTCGCTGCGCTCACCACGAAATTTTGCGTTACAATCAATTGCCTGTTATGACTTATTTCGTCGCTGAAAACTCCATTGTGCGTACCATTTGGGGCAAAGCCGACACGGTGCTGTTCATCTTCGCCGGGGCCGCCGCCGAGTTTGCCCTCAACAAGGCCGTGGACTGGCTCTACTTCACCGGCCGCCTGCCCGCCGACCCGCTGGCCCGCCTGTTCTCGACGGTCGAGTACGCCCGCAAAATCGTGTTTGCCCAGCGCGCCGATGCCGAAAAAGCCATTGACACCATCGCCGCCATTCACGGCGCCGTGGAGGCCAAGCGCGGCATGGCCATCCCGGATTGGGCCTACCGCGACGTGTCGTTTCTGCTCATCGACTACTCCATTCGCGCTTTCGAGTCCCTGGAGCGCCCCCTGACCCTGGCCGAGAAAGAGGAAATATTCGACGTGTTTGCCCGCGTGGCCCGCCGCATGGGCATCCCCGATTTGCCCGCCACCTACGCCGCCTGGCTGCCCGTGCGCGAGCAGCACTTGGTAGCTGATTTAGAATACAGCCGTTTCACTGCCGACTTGTACCGGCAGTACCGCAAGCACCTGGGGCCGCTGCGCTACTGGCTTTTGCTGCACGGGCAGCGCCTGGTAGTGCCCGACACGGTGCGCGAGCTGCTGCACCTCAAGGGGCCGTCGGTGCTACGCCCGGTGCTGCCCCTGTACCGGCAGACGCAGCGCCTGGCGCCGGGCCGCTGGCTAAAGGCGGCGCTGCTGCCGCCGACGTACCGAGAGCAGATTCTGGCGCTGGACGTGGCGCCGCCACCCCATCCCCTAGCCCCTTCCCCGATGGGGAA
>CAXUEM010000228.1:0-579 GCA_964249885.1 uncultured Hymenobacter sp.
TAAAAAGCACCTCGGGCAGCATTTTCTCAACGACCCCAACATTGCCCGCAACATCGTGGGCGCCCTGCGCCGGCCCGACCAGGTGCGCGAGGTGCTCGAAATCGGGCCCGGCATGGGCGTGCTCACCCAGTACCTGCTCGAAAACCCAGCCTACCAGACCAGCGTCATCGAGATTGATAAGGAGTCGGTGGACTACCTCAACCAGCACTACCCGGCCCTGCACGGGCGCGTGCTGTTTGCCGATTTGCTGCGCCAGAATCTGGACGAGCTGTTCCCGAATACGCCGCTCAGTATCATCGGCAACTTCCCTTATAATATCAGCACCCAGATATTTTTCAAGGTGCTCGACCACCGCCAGCAGGTGCGCGAAGTCGTCGGCATGTTGCAAAAGGAAGTCGCCGAGCGCCTGGCCGAAGGCCCCGGCAGCAAGGCCTACGGCATCCTGAGCGTGCTGCTGCAGGCGTATTATAAAATCGAATACCTGTTCACGGTGCTGCCGCACGTGTTCGTGCCGCCGCCCAAGGTGCAGTCGGGCGTCATCCGCCTGACCCGCAACGACACCGAAAAGCTGGACTGCGA
>CAXUEM010000228.1:589-5566 GCA_964249885.1 uncultured Hymenobacter sp.
GCGACGAGGCGCTGTTTTTCAAAGTCGTCAAGCAGGCCTTCAGCACCCGCCGCAAAACCCTGCGCAACGCGCTGCGCATTTTCGGCCTGCCCGATATGAGCGACCCGATTTTCGACCAGCGCGCCGAGCAGCTGGGCGTGGCCGAGTTTGTAGGGCTGACGAATATGATAGCAGGTAAATGAAGCCATTCATCTCCCCAGCAAAATGTCTGCTTGTAATGATATTAATGAGCATTGTGCAGAGCTGCTTTTGGTTTGATGAAAACGCGCAGACGCATCTGACAGGCCGTTTTTATATGGAAGTTTCATCGGAAGGCGCCACCTATTTGTATTATAAAGACCCGCAGCAAGCGGCGTCAGAGCCTTTATTAACTGATTTCAGCGAATTCGCAGTAGCTCGCAACTACTTGGTGTTTTATCAACAAGGCAGCTATTATCTATTTTCTACCAACCAATTAAATGAAACCTCGGTCCGTCAAACTCGAATAGGACCGGTTACCAAATCGAATTTTCGGGCTAAGCTATATGAGCTTACCGGCGACTCTACACTTCAATTAGCTTCGGCCATCTGATTCGATGACCCCCGTCCTCATCATCGACGAGATGCACCCCTCGCTGCACCCCCTGCTGGCCGGCATCGGGGTGCAGGCCGACTACCGCCCGCAGCTGACGGCCGCCGAGGTGCCGGCGGCGCTGGCGGCCCGGCCCTACGTCGGGCTGGTGGTGCGCTCAAAGCTGCGCATTACGGCTCCCCTGCTGGCCCAGGCGCCGGCCTTGCGCTTCGTGGCGCGGGCCGGCGCGGGCGTCGATAACATTGACGAGGCGGCCCTGGCCGCGGCGGGCGTTACGCTGCTTAACGCGCCGGAGGGCAACCGCGACGCGGTGGGCGAGTTTGCGCTGGGCCTGCTGCTGGGCTTGCTGCGCCACATTCCGGCGGCGCATGCCGAAGTCCAGCAGGGGGTGTGGCGGCGCGAAGCCAACCGCGGCGAGGAACTGGGCACCAAAACTGTGGGCCTGCTCGGCTACGGGCACATGGGCCGGGCACTGGCCCGGCGCCTGCGCGGCTTCGGCTGCACCGTGCTGGCCCATGACACCGACGCGCGCTGCCAGTCCGACGAGTTTGCCACCTGCGTGCCGCTGCCCGAACTGCAGGCCCGCGCCGAGGTGCTGAGCCTGCACATCCCGTACTCGGCGGCCAACCACCACTTCGTGAACGCCGATTTTCTTGAGGCCTTCGCGCACCCGCTCTGGCTCGTAAACACGGCCCGCGGCGAGGTGCTTGACCACGCGGCCCTGGTGGCGGCCCTGCAAAGCGGCCGGGTGCGCGGCGCGGCGCTCGACGTGCTGGAAAACGAAAAGCTGGCCACGCTCAGCCCCAGCCAGCAGGGGGTGTTCGACGTGCTGCGCGCCGCGCCCAATGTGGTGCTCACGCCCCACATCGGCGGCTGGACCCACCAGAGCTACCAGCGCATCAACGAGGTGCTCACGGCCAAAATCGCCGCCTTTCTGGGGGCGCCCGCCGATTCGGGCCGCTGAAGCAGTTCCTTTTTTACGTACATTTGCCCTACCTACGAGACTGTACGCAGGAGAACGGCTGGCCGCGCCAGCCGTTCTCCTTGTTTTTTACCCTACCGCAACCCACCGCGCTTCGACCTATGGCTACTATCAATTATTACACCCCCGAGGGCCTGCAAAAACTCAAGGACGAACTTCAGGACCTCAAAATCCGGGGCCGGGCCAAGGCCGCCGAAGACCTGCGCGAAGCCCGCGACAAAGGCGACCTGAGCGAAAACGCCGAGTACGACGCCGCCAAAGACGCCCAGGGCCTGCTGGAGCTGAAAATCTCTAAGCTTGAGGAAGTGGTGGGCAACGCCCGCGTAATTGACGAAACCAACATGGATTTCAGCAAGGCGCTCATTATGAGCAAGGTAAAGCTGAAAAACCTGAAAAATAACATGGTGCTCGACTACACCCTGGTGGCCGAGGAAGAAGCCAACCTCGCTGCCGGCAAAATCTCGGTCAAGTCGCCCATCGGCAAGGGCCTGCTGGGCAAATCCGTCGGCGACACGGCCGAAATCACCGTGCCGGCCGGCAAGCTGCAGTTTCAGATTCTGGAAATCAGCCGCTGACTTTTAGTGGTTAATGATTACTGGTTAATTAAAAGGCAGCATCGGGAGGTGCTGCTTTTTTTAATGACAAGCAGCCAGTGCCTTGCGTGCCACAGTCCTTTATTTGCATTAATCATTAACCACTAATCATCAACAATTAAAATAAATGCCTTCTATCTTCTCCCGCATCGTGGCCGGCGAGCTGCCGGCTTTCAAAGTAGCCGAGGACGCCCAGCACCTGGCTTTTCTCGACATCACGCCGCTGGTGGAAGGCCACGTGCTGGTGATTCCGAAGCGGGAAGTGGACTACATTTTCGACTTGCCGGCCGAGGAGCTGGCCGCCCTGCACCGGTTCGCGCAGCGCGTGGCGCAGGGCCTGAAAAAGGCCGTGCCCTGCCGGCGCGTGGGCGTGGCCGTCATCGGGCTGGAAGTGCCCCACGCCCACATCCACCTGATTCCGATGCAGAAGGTGGCGGATATGAATTTCGCCAATCCCAAGATTAAAGTGCCCGAGGCGCGCATGCAGGAACTGGCCAGCGCTATTGCCGCGCAGCTGCCCGGCGGCAGCGGCCTGCAAGCTGAGGGCGCGGCGGATTCCAAGGCCAGCGCCGCCCCGGCTGGCGGGCCACCGGATGAGCAGTTCGGGCTTTTGCAGCAGCTGAGCCAGGGCTTGTACTTTGTGTCGGAGTCGGAGGCGCCGCTGGAGGCGGTGCGTTTCGCGGCGCCGGCCGACAAGGCTGCCCTTACCGACGAGGCCGTGCGCAAGCTGCTGGACCTGCCCGCCAGTACCGCCGTGGAAACCCGGGAGTTGACCGGGTTTCTGCGCAACCACACCGCCGACGACGGCGTGCTCGGCGACGCCGATTTAAGCAACCGCTACAAGGCCTTGCAGCTTTTTATGAAGCAGGAGTTGACGGATGCCAAGGTCTACCGCGTCGGCCGCGGCCCGCAGCTAACCGCGCTGGCCCTGGGCCGCGCCGCCAGCGGCGAGCTGCTGGGCTTCCAAACCACCCTGACCGAAACCTGATAAGCTCAGGCGTAGCCTGCTAAGCGGTAAACCAGGTAGCCGGTCAGCTCGTGCAGCAGGCGGCTCCAAAGCACGAGGGCTTCCGGGTCGGGTATAAGCCAGGATTGGGGCGTCAGGCGGCGGTCGGTGGAAAGGTAGCCGGCCGGAAACGGCGTCGGAGCCAGCCCGACCCGGCGGAAGCAGCCCAGCGCCCGGCGCTGATGAAACGCGGACGTAACCAGCACCAGCGACTTGATTTCAGGGTGGGCGGCGAGCAGCTGCCGGGTATAGCGGGCGTTTTCGCGGGTGTTGCGGCTGCGCTCCTCCAGCAGAATGTCGCGGGCCGGCACCCCGGCCAGGCGCAGCAGAGTGGCCAGGTCGTCGGCTTCGGTGTGGGCCACCGCCAGCATGCTGCCCGAGCCGCCGGACACGATGATGCGGTGCACCTTGCCCGCCCGGTACAGCCAAAGCGCATTCGTCAGCCGGTCGGCCCCATCGTCGAGGTACACCCGGTCGTGGGGCGACTTGTCGGGCACGGTGATGCCGGTGAGCAGCACGGCGGCATCGTGGGGCGGCAGCTGGCGGAGCCGCACGGGTGGCAGCTCCCAGGCCCGCAGCGCCTCGTTGGCCAGGCCGCCGTTGGTAGCCAGCAGGGCCAGGGCAGTAGCGGCCAGCAGCCAGCGCCGCCGCGCCGCCGCCGGCCGGGCCAGCAGGGCCGCCAATAGCAGCCCCACCAGCCACACCGCCGGCGAGACAGCGTACTGCAGGAGTTTGGAAAGCACGAAAAACATGGCCGCAAGATAGCGGCGCCCGCGGCCGGGGCGCGGTCTGTGGCGCGCTAGCTCGTCAGCGGCTGGTAGGCGCGCAGGCGCTGCAGCTGGGCGTACACTTCCGGCGCGGTAAGGCGAGTGTCGCATTCCAGGATGCGGCCCTGGCAGTAGCTGACGAAGAAAGGGGCCGCCCGCTCGTTCATCAGGTGCTTGGCCACAGGGTTTTCGTCGGAGTCGAGGCGCAGAAACCGGATGCCGGCAAACTCCGGCTCCAGCGCGAACTGCTCGATGGAGGGAGCCAGGGCGGCGCAGAGCGCGCACTCGTCGGAGGTAAACTTGGCCAGCACTTTCAGGTGCTCGTGGGTGAAGCGGCGCAGGCCGGCATCGTCGGTGTTGAGTACGGCCGGGCGGGCGAGAAGGGACATGGCGAAAAGCGAAGAATAGATTAGCTGGCCGGAATGGCAAAGGTGGCGAATACAAGGCCCGCCAAATTTCAGCCCAGACGCCTCCTAAACCCCGTAAAATTCCCGTGGTTTAGAAAAAGCACTCCTCATACGGGCTGACCAGCAAGCCCGACCCGGGCGAGAGGGCTGCCGTTTGCCGGACCGGCCGCGCCGCGCGCCGCGCTACCTTGCGTTTCCAAACTTCTGCTTTTAGCGTATGCGTGCGTGGTTCCTGTTTTTCCCGCTGGCTTTGCTGGCCTGCTCGCAAGCCGCGCCGGAAACGGCGACGGTCCAAGGCCCCGGCCAGCCGGCCAGTAGCCCAGCGTCGCGCCCCGCCGCGGCAACCTTTCCCGAAACCTTCGAGGCCGGCACCAAAGGCGCCTACGCACCGGGCCCGGAGGTGCTGCCCTCCGGCCCCTGGCAATTCGACGACGCCCTGATTGGCAGCGCCGGTCAGGACCACAAAAACGGCCAGCGGGCCGCCCGCCTGCGCGCCCAGGGCCGCCTGACCATGCTGTTTGACGCCCCGGCCGGGGTGCGCCGCATTCGCATTCGCAGCGCCTGCTACGGGCAGGACGGGCCCGGCACCTGGGAGCTGTGGCTGAGCCGCGACGGCGGCCGCAGCTTCCGGCGCGCCGCCCTGCCCGTGCC
>CAXUEM010000229.1:0-5502 GCA_964249885.1 uncultured Hymenobacter sp.
GCCCGGATGCGCCCCTCGGCCACGTGCACCGTAGCCACGTAGGTGCGGCGGCCCGGAATATCAACCACGTTGGCCCGGACAGAAAAAGCGGAAGTCATGCGTTCAAGCGAAGGAAAAGCGAAAAGCCCGGCGAGCGGGCCGGCAAAGAACCTTAACTTTACCTGAAATGCGCGTTGCCATGAAAAAATCCCTGTCGTTCGTTCTGCTCTCGGCCCTGCTGCTGGGCCTGGGAACGGCGCCCGCCCTGAGCGGCTGCGCCGCCCGCACCAAGCAGGAAAAGAAAACCAGCCGCTACAAGCGCAAGCACAAGCCCGGCAAGGCCATTCCGTGCCCGACCAAGGACTGTTAGCTTTTCGTTGTCAGCTACTGGGTGCCAGGACGTAATAGCTAACTGAACATCGGTAAGAACTACTAGGCTGATAACCGGCAACCAATCCCTGACTACTAGCAACTGAAAATCAGTAACTACCAATGGCTAACGACCCCCAAGCGCCCGCCGAAGCCCTCACCGCCGCCGCCGAAGCCGTACGCGAGCAGCTGCGCGTGCCTGCCTTCAATGCGGCGGCCGTCGCAGTGCTGGCGCAGTTCGTGGAGGGGCAGCGCCAGCCGCTGAGCGCGGCGCCCGCGGCCGAGCGCCAGGGCATCATC
Organism: uncultured Hymenobacter sp.; assembly: GCA_964249885.1. Lineage (GTDB taxonomy): Bacteria > Bacteroidota > Bacteroidia > Cytophagales > Hymenobacteraceae > Hymenobacter. Next base: position 649 of record CAXUEM010000229.1, read on the forward strand.
ACGGCCTTGGGCTGCTTTTTGGGCGAGTGCCTGGTGCGCACCTACGGCGCCGAGTGGGCTGCCGGCCCCGACGGTACCACGGGCGTGGGGCTGGGCGGCCGGCTTTTTTTCAATCCGTTTTATTTAGTTGACCAGCAGCTCCAGCAGGGTGAAAAGGCGTCGGTAGCGGCCTTTTTCAGCTCGGTGCCGGCCCGGCTGGCAGCCAAGGCAACCGCGCGTAAGGGCTGGATTTCGTAATCTTGCGGGGCCAATGGCCGCGTTTACTATGAAAAAGCTCGTCATCGCCATTGATGGTTACTCTTCGTGCGGCAAAAGCACCACGGCCAAGGCCGTGGCCTCGGTGCTGCACTACGCCTACCTCGACACGGGCGCCATGTACCGCGGCGTCACGCTGCATCTGCTGGAAAACGACATCAGCCTCGATGATTTGCCCCGCGTCGAGCAGGCCCTGCACGAGCTGCACCTGAGCTTTAAGCGCAACCGCCGCAACGGGCGCAACGAGCTGTGCCTGAACGATATAATCCGGGAAGACGACATCCGGCAGATGCGCGTCTCCAACGCCGTGAGCGAGGTATCGGTGATTCCGGCCGTGCGCCACGCCATGGTGGCCCAGCAGCAGCGCATCGGCCGCCGGCGCGGCGTGGTGATGGACGGCCGCGACATTGGTACCACCGTTTTTCCCGATGCCGAAGTGAAAGTGTTTATGACGGCTGACGTGGAGGTGCGCGCCCGCCGCCGCGAGGAAGAACTAGCCGCCAAGGGCGAAATCGTGCCCCTGGAGGCCATTGTCGAAAACCTGCGCAAGCGCGACTACCTCGACTCGACCCGTACCGAAAGCCCTCTGCGCCGCGCCACCGACGCCGTGCTGCTCGACACCACCCATATCACGATTGACGAGCAGGTAGATTTCGTGCTCGAGCGGGTGTCAGCCGCGCTCTTCGCGCCGAGTATTATCTAACGCTCAAGAATTGAGAAAGCGTTTGATTCGAGGGTGCGCCAGCAGCTTTATAGTGAATAGCGATACGCCCATTACCAGCAGGGTAATAGCGGTTATGAGGATAACATCGGCACCGGGGTAGTGCAATATTTTGAAGAGGACTCCGACGAAGTAGGCACACAAGCCGAGCGCAAGTAAAATGATGGCGTGTTTAGCTTTCATCAGGCTAGGCAAGTCAAAATTCAAAGTAAGCAAGGTCTGAAAAGGTAGGCAAGGCAGAATAGAGTGCGGCGGGCACTGGCCACCCCCGTACCTTTGCCGGGCCCGCGAACCTCGCCCGGTGGCTCCGCGTTATCCTGCCAGCATGAACGTCACGATTGATAAGAATTCCGGCTACTGCTTCGGCGTCGAATTCGCCATTCAAATGGCCGAGGATGAGCTGGCCCAGGGCCAGCAGCTGTACTGCCTCGGCGACATCGTGCACAACCGCATGGAAGTCGAGCGCCTGCACGCGCTGGGCCTGCGCATCATCGACCGCGAAGAGCTGGGCAACCTGCACGACACCAAGGTGCTCATCCGCGCTCATGGCGAGCCGCCGGAAACCTATCAGCTGGCTCTGCAAAACAACCTGGAGCTGATTGACGCCTCCTGCCCGGTGGTGCTCAAGCTGCAGAACCGCGTCAAGCACGCTTTTGATGCCAGCCAGCGCCAGCAGGGGCAGATTGTGATTTACGGCCAGCCCGGCCACGCCGAAGTGGCCGGCCTGACGGGCCAGACCGGCAACCGCGCCATCATTGTGGTGAACGAGGCGGATTTAGACCAGGTCGATTTCAGCCGGCCCGTCACGCTGTTCAGCCAGACCACGAAAAGCACGGCTGGCTTTTACCGCATGAAGGCCTTGATGGAGGCGCGCATCGCGGCGGCCGGCGGCGAACTGGACAGCTTCGACGCCAACGACAGCATCTGCCGGCAGGTCAGCAACCGCGAGCCGGCCCTGACCCGGTTTGCCGCCGAGCACGACGTAATTCTGTTCGTGAGCGGCCGCAAAAGCTCTAACGGCAAGGCCCTGTTCTCGGTGGTCAACGGCGTGAATCCACGCAGTTATTTCATTGAAAACGAAACCGAACTAAGCGAGGACTGGCTGTCCGGCGCGCAGTCGGTGGGCATCTGCGGCGCCACCAGCACGCCGCTCTGGCTCATGGAGCGCGTGGCTGCCCGCGTGGCGCCGGTGGCAGCGAATTGAACGAACGAAGTACGCCCGGCGCGGCGTGACTCTGAAATCCGGGGCTCCAGAATCTTAGAGTTTCGAAATTTTGAGCACGGGTATTAATACTTGAAGCCGCGCTGCGGACTGAGGCACACCCCATTGGTGCTCACTTGGACGCTAGGCTTGGTTCAGTCCGTCTTCACGAGGCGGATACTACCTGAATCTATGGCGCAAGACAGGCAATTGAGCGAGGAAGCGGGCATTTGCATTATATTTTGCTTAAAAGCGTCAATCTAGTTGATGTCATTTTTTTGCTATTTTTTTAAAATTAGTGCCAGAGAAATGAATTTAATATAAGTTTGTGAAACTTTAATGACAATCATTAATGTCTGGCCGGCATCACTCACCCCAAACGCTTCTATATGCGCCGTAAGCTATTTACCTCTAAGTTTCTCCCAGTTCTGGGCCTTGGCCTGCTGGCCACCGCTTCTTGCTCCAAAACTGAAATGGAGCCTTCTGATAACCTGAATACCGGTGCCTCGCAACGGGCCACGGGCTCAGCGTCACTTCAGGAAACTGGCACCGTCACGCTGCATTCGCGGCAGTACATCATCATTTCGGCCGGTGAAAATCTGCCGACCGGCCTCAGTGAGCAAACCACCCAAGCTAACGGCCGCATCACGGGCCTGCTCAACGAAGCTGGCATTGCCATTGCCACCTCCGACGACCCCAACTTTGCGGCCAAAGCCAGCCGTATTACCGGTGTGCGCTCAGTGGTGCGCGACTTCACCTACCAGGGCTATGACCCGCAGAAGGAACGGACCGCCGACGAGGAAGTAAGCAACCTGAACCCGGCTAGCACCGGCGACAGCAACCGGTTCTTTCCGCTGCTTTGGGGCCTGACGGCCATTCAGGCGCCTGCCGCCTGGAACACCGGCGCCCTCGGCGCGGGTGTGGTAGTGGCGGACCTCGATAGCGGCTTCGACCTCCGGCACCCCGATTTGGCCCCCAACATCGTTGGCAGCAAGTCGTTTGTGCCCGGCGAGACGGCCCAGTTCACGGGTGCCGGCTCGAGCCACGGCACGCATACGGCCGGCACTATCGCTGCCGCCGACAACAACATTGGTGTGATTGGCGTGGCCCCCCAGGCCAAGCTGCTGCTGGTGAAGGTGTTAGGTGACAAAGGTTCGGGGTCGTTTTCCTGGCTGATGCAAGGCATTGTGTACGCCGCCAGCAACAACGCCGACGTTATCAACATGAGCCTGGGTGCCGCCCTGCCGCGCAACGGTAAGTTTTTGGACGACAACAACACGCCCGATAACCCAGCCGATGACTTTGTTGTGAACGATGCCAAAGCCACTCAGGAACTGCTGGTGGCGCTGAGCAAGGTAACTGCCTATGCCAACAAGCAGGGCGTTACGCTGATTGCTTCGGCCGGCAACGATGCCAACGATGGCAACCACGACCAGTCGCTGGTTCACATCCCGGCCGATGCCACCGGCGTTATTTCCATCTCGGCCACCGGTCCGATGGGTTGGGCCAAAGACCCGCTGCGCACCAACCTGGACCGGTTTGCCTCCTACTCTAACTTCGGCACCTCGGCCATTGATTTTGCCGCTCCCGGCGGCGACAGCGCCTACCCCGGCAGTGAGTCGGCCGTGATTGGCGGCCTCGCGCGGCCCGTGTGGGTGTTCGACCTCGTGTTCAGCACGGGCAGAAACGGTGGCTACACTTGGATGGCCGGCACCAGCATGGCCGCGCCCCACGCCAGCGGCGTCGCTGCGCTCATCATCGGCAAAAACGGCGGTTCGATGGACCCGACCCGTGTGGAGGCCGCGCTACGTGCCTCGGCTGATGACCTGGGCAAGCCCGGCCGCGACGAGTTTTACGGCCACGGCCGCATCAACGCCCTGCGCGCTGTAACGCAGCAAGTTAACTAAGCCTTAGCGGCCCTGCTGGTCGGAAATAACAACTAATAAAGCCCCTCTTCGGGTCGGCGCGCCGGCCCAAAGAGGGGCTTTTCGCGTTCGCAAGAAGCTGAGCCCAGTAAGCAGAAAGACGCCCTCACCAGCAAGTGCGCCCGACCAGGATTTTCTGTCGAAGTCACGTCAACCCCAAACTATGGTCAGACGACTTCTGCGCGGCAGAAGGCTCTTTCAGCCGTGCCTCGGGTTATAACAGCTTGCGCAGTAGGCGCCCGCTACCCACGGGTTTTCAAGCCCGATTTGGGGTTTGTTTAAGGCCAGGGTGCCAGCACCACGCGGCGGTTGCGCGGGCGCAGGGCCGGGTCGGTGTTGTCGGCTACGGGCTGGGTGCCGCCGTAGCCTTTGGCCCGCAGGCGGTTGGCGTCCACGCCGTGGGCCGTGAGGTAGAGGCACACTTTGTCGGCGCGCTGCTGCGAGAGCTGGCGGTTCAGCTCGGCGCTGCCTTGGTTGTCGGTGTGGCCCTGCACTTCCAGGCGCAGGTTGGGGTGCTCGCGCAGGGCGCTGGCTAGGCCGTCGAGAGCTTTGCGGGCAGCGGGCAGCAGATGGGCCTGGCTTTGCTCGAAATACAGCGCCGACAGCACCACCGGCTGATTATCGGCCAGCCGGCTCACTGCTGATACCCCCTGCTGGAAGGCCGAATCAGGCGGCTGAACCGGCACCGGCCGCGGCGCCACTGCGGGGCGGAGAGGAACTGGCCGGGCGTTCGCGTGCAGCGGACGTAGTGC
>CAXUEM010000230.1:0-289 GCA_964249885.1 uncultured Hymenobacter sp.
GGCCAGCAGGGGCTCGAACAGTATTTTGAACCATAGGGGTTTACCGGCATCCGCTCCCGAAATTACCGCAAGAATTCACTAGAAAAGCGCAAGAAAGTGAGGGCTGTGCCGCCCTGGCACCTTGACCTTTGTGGTGTTCTTTTTTGGCTGGTTACTCTATCGCCTCTGCCTGCCAGTCAGACCAGCACCAGCCCTTTTCCAGCTAACCCAACCCTCCCTACATGGACACTACGATTTTAGTCGCCGGCAGCACCGGCAACCTCGGCGGACGCATCATCAAGGCTCTGCT
>CAXUEM010000230.1:427-4646 GCA_964249885.1 uncultured Hymenobacter sp.
GCCTGCACGAGGTAATTGTGGACGCGCAAGCCGCGCTGCTGGCGGCGGCCGTGGCGGCGGGCGTGCCCCGCTTCATCCCCTCCGACTTTGCCAGCGACTACACCCAAACGACGCCCGGCGACAACCGCAACTTCGATTTGCGCCGCGAGTTTAACCAGCACCTTGACCAGCAGGGGGGTATCACCGGCACCTCCATCCTCAACGGCGCCTTCGCCGAAGTGCTGATGTACAACCCCCAGCTGCTCGACCAAAAGCAGCATAAGGTGGGCTACGTAGAAGACGCCGACTGGCGCGTGGACTACACCACCATGGACGACACGGCCGCCTACACCGCCGCCGCCGCCCTGGACGCCGCCACGCCCCGCTACCTGCGCATCGCCTCCTTCCAACTCAGCCCCCGCGAGCTGGCTGCCGTGGCCGGCGAGGTAGCCAGCACGACCTACGCGCTAACCAACCTGGGTAGCCGGGAAAGTCTGGCCACCAATAATCGCCAGCAGCGCGCCGCGCACCCCGAGGGCGAACAGGAAATCTACCCCCGCTGGCAGCAATCCCAATACATGCACAGCATGTTCAGCGTGCAGAACACCCAACTCGACAACGCCCGCTACCCCGACCTGACCTGGACCAGCGCGCGGGACGTGCTGACCGGCAAGTAGGCAATCAATTAATTCTCTATTCCTTCCCTTGCCATGAATACTCCCTTTGAACTGAACATCCACGCCGGCAAGCCCTACTGGATGGTTGATATTCTGTGGGTCGTGCTGGCTGAGCAAAACACCACGGGCGGCAGCCACTCGCTGATGTGGCAGCTCTGCCCCCAAGGCTCCGGGCCTGGACCGCACTACCACGACCAGGACGAGGGCTTCTACGTGCTCGACGGGCAGATAACCTACCAGGCCGGCGACAAGACCCTGGTCGCCACGACCGGCTCCTTCGTCTGGATTCCGCGCGGCACGGTGCACGCGTTTAAAGTGGATTCGCCCACGGCCACGCTGCTCAACTCCTACACGCCCGCCGGCTTCGAGCAAGTGATTATGCGCGCCGGCATTCCGGCCACCAGCTTCGAATTGCCCAAACCGGGCCTGGGCATGAACCTCTCGCCGCCGGAGCTGATGCAGCTCTTCGAGGAAATCGGAATGCACGTCAAGTAACTACCCCGGCCCCGCTGCCCCCTTACCGAAGTGGCGGGGCCGATTTTTACCTTCTCTCTTATGCGTCGTACCCTCACCTGGAGCACCGGGCTCATCAGCTTCCTGGCCTTGTTCACGGCCATCAGCCCCTTCCTGGCCGACTTCAACGCCACGCACGTTTACAACGCGCATTGGCCGGGTCACGCCCGCTTTCACAACGGGCAGACCATGACCACGGGCCTGCTGTGCGGGCTGTTGTCGCTGTACTTTTTGTGGGGCAAATCCACCGGCTCGGCCCTAGAAAACCTGAAGGTGGCGTGCCTGTTCGCCGCCTTCTACTGGCTGGCCATGGCCCCGGCCATCCTGTATCCGGGCACCACGCTGTCCGACCCCAAACTGGGCGGCCGGGCCACCGACTACCTCTTCGGCTTCGCGTTCACGCAGCTGCACCTGGATGCCATCATCCTGGGGTTACTGGCGGTGTGCTACCGGGCCGAGGCAAAACGGCGGCGGCCCGCCGTGAGCCATGCGTAGCGTTATCATTGCCCGCCCAGCGGTTGCCGCCCCGGAAGTGCTGGTGTTCAAAACTTCCGTGACCCAGCCCGGGCAAATTGAGCTGCTCCGGCGGAGCTTGGGAGCGCTAGGCCGCTGGAACTTCGACCTCCAGGACTGCGACCATGTCCTGCGGGTGGAAACCGGCGTTGGCGATGTTGCCCGGATTGTGGGGCTGCTGGCCGCCCACGGGTTTGACTGCGAGGAACTGCCGGATTAATATTTCTCTCTCCGCTAGGCCACGCAGGCACCTCTACTGCTCGTAGGGCCAGCTTTCGGGCAAATGGTCCCGGCCAGGTCAACAGCAAGCGGAACGGAATGCTGCCCAACCCGTTTACCTTACATCAACCACCTGCCCTGCTGGCGCGGGCGGGGATTACTCTTCGGGCAGCAGTTGACCGGAGCCCAGCTGCTCAAGCGTATGATTGACCTGACCAATAGCGAGCAGTTTGGGACGCCGCTGATAAGCAGTGCCGCCTTGGCCTGGCAGGGCGTGCAGGTCGAGCAGTACCGCCTGGGGCCGATGAAAGTGCCGGCGCACTACCATCCGCACCACCTGCTGTTGCTCTACCAGACCGAGGTCCCGGTCACCATCCGGCGGCAGAGCGCTACGCGCGTCCAGGAGGCGCAGTTTACGACCGGCGACCTGAGCCTGATGCCCAGCGGCGAGTACGGCCCCGTGGCCGGCACGGCCGCCATGAGCACCATTCACCTGCGCATTGATGACGCGCACTTGGCTGATGTGGCCCGTCAGGGCCTGGACCTGGGCCACTTCCGCCTGCGCGACGAGGTGCATTTTACGGACCCGTTCCTGACCCAGCTGGGCCGGCAGCTACTGGCCGCCGCCGGCAGTCAGCACGCGCTGGGCCTGCTCTACGTCGAGTCGCTCACCAACACGCTCTGCCATCAGCTCATCGAGCACCACGCCGACTACGAGCAGCGCATCCCCCACGGCCGCACGCTAACCGGGGCCGTGCTCGCCCGCATCGATGCCTACCTGGAAGCCGCCGCCGAAGAAGCCGTGACGCTGGAAACGCTGGCCGGCCTAGCTAACCTGAGCGTGTTCCACTTCGCCCGCCTCTTCAAAGCAGCCAAGGGCGTATCGCCCTACCAGTACGTGCTGAGTTGGAAAATCCGCCGCGCCCAGCAGCTGCTGCGCGCCGGCGACCTGCCGCTGGCCTCCATCAGTGACGCGCTGGGCTTCGCGACGCCGGCCAGCTTCTCGGCGGCCTTCAAGCGGGCCGTGGGCCGCAGCCCCCGCGAGTTCCAGCGGGGCTAGTCTGGGAGCAGAAGGGCAAGAATTTGTGGCTCCTGCCAGATAGCCGCGCTTCGGATTGTTCTCATCCGTCAAGCGCTGGTATGCACTGAGCGGCGCCCAATTATCAGCTACCTCTCATCAACCACAAAGAAACAGCACTTGCAGTGATAAATTCGCTGGCGTAAGCCGGGCAGCTCTTTACCGCTACCTCGTTCGCCTGAGCCTGAGTTGGCAAAGCCAATTCGCAAAGGCCGCTTACGCCAGCTAGCTGCCTGGTTTGCTTACAGGCTACAGGCGATGAGTGGTCAACAGGTTTTGAATCGGCAGGAATAACGGGGTCGGCAGCGCGTGGGGAGGGAACCAGTCCCAGCCGCTGCACTTGAGAGGCTCGCGGTTGACCACGACGCCCTCCCACTCCAGGCAGTCGAAAAAGAGGGTGACGTAGTGGCGGCCTTCCTCCTCGAATACGTCGTTCGTAAAATGAAGGGGGCGCAGGCGCCGGCAGCGCAAGCCGGTTTCTTCCAACACTTCCCGCGTGGCCGTTGCCTCCAACGCTTCGCCAAATTCGACGTGGCCACCGGGAAACGACCACCTCGCGGCCCCGTGCGAGCCCAAGCGCTGACCCAGCAGAATCTGCCCGGCCGGGTTTCGGATAACGACGCCAACTCCAACTTTTATGACGTTATCCATTTTGACTGAGAGGAAGAAATGGTGTTAAATAATGGATTCACTGGCATCCATGAGCAGTCCGCCAACAACGGCGGTTGTGGTGCTCTGCGCGGAGAAAGCCTTTTGTATTTATGGTAAGCAGTAAACCATGGAGCGGGAATTTTAGCACGGCGTGCTACCCCTGCTCGATGTCCATTTGCTTGAGTAGCCCCTCTTGCAGGGTGTAAATATGCTTCACCGGCCCGTCGAACACGACTTGGTCCTGCTGGTCTTTCACCAGCTGGTGAACGGCAACTTCCAGCCGGCCGTCGGCTAATTCCCGGATGGTGGTGGGCTCCACTTGCGGATTCAATTCCTCCCACTGCCGAAGCCAGTACGCCCGTACTTCCTCGTGGCCCGTGGCATAGTCGCCTTCCCAGGCCCGGGACCAGCGCACCTGGGGGTGCAGCGTGGCAAGGACCGCCGGAATGTCGCGCGCGTTGAACGCCGCATAGGCTTGTCGGATAAGGGTTTGGGGAGTGTCCATGAAAAGCGAAAGGGGATTAAATGAATGGCAACAGCCACGCACGAGTGACTAAGCTAATCAGTAGTGCTGGGCGGCAGCCAGCGG
>CAXUEM010000230.1:4656-5494 GCA_964249885.1 uncultured Hymenobacter sp.
GCCTGCGGCGATGAGCCGCGCGCCGCCGGGGGTAGGGAAGCCCTCATAACCGCTGTAGTATACTACTTAATCCGGTTTGGGGCAACTATCACCGGGTGCTACCGGAAAACCCCAGTTGCTGCCGTCCACTGCTGGTACGATGCACATAAACTGCTCATCTGGTAACGCTTCTCAAAGATGGGACTCTCCACCCATGTCCAAGACCCCTTCCAGCATTTTAAAGAGAACCCTCCGACCGTTTTGCCAGCAAGTTGGCGGCTAATACTGACACCGGCCCAAAAAGCGGCACGAGGGAACTGTGGCGCAGCTTGCGCAACTTGGAATCAGGTTTCGCAACCCCTTAAAAAAGGCAAGAATACCTAGAAAGTGAGCAAGAATCACGGCGCGGAGCCAGGGGCGGGGTTGGACCTTTGACTCCTCGCCTCACCGCCTTTTTCTGCTCATGAACATCTTTCTCGCCGGGGCCGCCGGGTACGTCGGCTATAGTATTGCCGGCACCTTGCGCCAGGCCGGCCACCACGTCACGGCGCTGGTGCGCCGGCCCGAGTCGGTGCGCGCGCGCAGCCTGCAAACCCAGGAAGTTCAGCTCCTGCCGGGTGACCTGCGCGAGCCCGCCACCTACCGCGCCGCCCTTGAAGCCTGCGATGTGTGCATTACCACGGTACTGGACTTTGCCGACCCGGTGGGCACCGACCAACTCCTGTTGGAAGCCCTGCGCGCGGCGTCGCCCCGGACGGATGGCCGCCCACGCCTATTCATCTATACGACGGGATGCCTAGTCTACGGCCATGTGGCGCAACCCCTGCTGGACGAAGCCACGCCCGGCAACCCGGCCCAC
>CAXUEM010000231.1:0-5478 GCA_964249885.1 uncultured Hymenobacter sp.
CCCGCAACTTCGCCACCAACCTGGTCAATTTCGCCGCCCAGTACAACCTCGACGGCATCGACATCGACTGGGAGCACCCCACCGCCGCCTCGGCCAATGGCTACGCCAACCTGATGCAGGAGCTGGGCACCCAGCTGCGCAGCCGCGGCAAGCTGCTCACCACGGCCGTGGCCGGCGGCACCTGGGCCGGCCCCCACATCCTGGCCCGGGCCATTAACGCGCTGGACTTTCTCAACATCATGGCCTACGACGACGCGCCCCCGGCTCACTCAACGTACAATCTGGCTTCGCAGTCCATCAGCTACTGGCGCGGGCGCGGGGTGCCGGCCAGCAAGGTTGTGCTCGGGGTGCCCTTCTACGGGCAGGCGGGCGGTGAAACCTACGCCTCGCTGCTCAGCCGCGGCGCCGACCCCAACGCCGACCTTTTCAACGGCATCGGCTACAACGGCATCCCGACCATCAAGAGCAAAACCAACCTGGCCTTCGACCAGGCCAGCGGCATTATGATTTGGCAGCTCGCCGGCGACGCCGTGGGCGCCAACTCGCTGCTCACGGCCATCAACCAAGTCGTGGTGCAGCGCGGTGGCGGCAGCAATCCGCCGCCCGGCAGCGTGGCCACGGTGTACCGCGACTGCAACTACGGCAACACGGCCGTGGGCCTGCCGGTGGGCGACTACACGCTGGGCCAGCTGCAATCCCGCGGCGTGTTCAATGATGATATTTCTTCGCTGCGCGTGAGCGCCGGCTACCAGGTCGTGCTTTACGAGCACGACAATTTCCAGGGCGCCGCCCTCACCCTGCGCGGCGACACGCCCTGTCTGAATAACGCACTCGGCACCGGCGTCTGGAACGACAAGCCCTCGTCGCTGCGGGTGCAAACGGCGCCGGCGAGTTCGTCGGTGACCATTCAGGCCGAAGCCTTCAGCAGCATGTACGGCGTGCAGGTCGAGGCCTGCAGCGAAGGCGGGCAGAACGTGGGCTACCTTGACCAGGGCGACTGGCTGGCGTACGCCAACGTCAACTTCCCTACCTCCGGCACCTACCTCATCGAGTACCGCGTGGCCAGCGTCAGCGGCAGCCGGCTGTCGGCCGATTTGAACGCGGGCGCCACGCAGCTGGGCCAGGTAGCTATTCCGGCCACCGGCGGCTGGCAGACCTGGCAAACCGTGTCGCAGACCGTCACTGTGAATGCGGGCACCTACAGCTTCGGCGTCTTCGCGCAAGCCGGCGGCTGGAACCTGAACTGGATTCGCATTAGCAAAAGCGGCGCTAACCGCGGGGCCCTGGCTGCCTCGGCCGCCGAAACCACCGCGGCCCGAACTTCGCTCGAACTCTACCCCAATCCGGCGGCTAATCAGCTGCTGCTCAACTCCGCTTTGGATTTGGCCGGCAGCCAGTATCAGATTCTGGATGCGCTGGGACGGGTCGTAGCCAGTGGCCCCACCGCCGCCGGCCGCCTGGACGTGTCGAAATTGAAACCAGGCCGGTATGAGTTGCGGCTGGAAACCCGGGGCCGGCAGAAAATCAGCCGCTCGTTCATCAAGCAGTAAGCGTTTACACCAGCTGAATGAAGAAGAGACGCAAATTATCGCGTCTCTTCTTTGTTATAGCCCTCACCCAACTCATACATTTTCTGAATGCAGCTTAATAAAAAACTAGGCTTATCCCCTGCTGGCGTGAGTTACGGCTGCGCCTAAACTCGCGTCAGTCATACGGGCGAAGCTGTGCCTCGCAACAGAACATTTTAGCTGAACGACCTGCTGGCGCGGCTGCGAGCTTGCCGCTGGCGCGGCAGTGGAGGCGCAGCCTCCACGCCATAGTTGGTCACGAGTTACGCTGCGCTAAACTCGCGCCAGTACGGGGGGTAGGATTACTCCATACCGACTTTTGGCAGATGCTTCCTAATATCGTCTAAATCATGCAAATCTTGTTCATCAACTGGTAGTTGTTGAAACAAATCATAAGCATCTTTTGCGTCCTTGCGCCTTGTTGGTGGGTCAACTCGCAAATTAGCCCGCTCGATATATGCCCTAACTACTTGATGGTCATTGTCACCGCGCTTATGATTCTTGATTATGTGACTTGCTACCTCCATAGCCTCGAAAGCCACTCTATCAGCGAGCTTACTTTGTCCAGACGCTTCGAGCGCCCCGAACTTATTGTGATGCCAAGTAGAAACACCAGGGTCTAATTTTATACTGCGTTCAAAATATTCTATTGCCTCTTTGAATCTCTTTTGTCCATTAAAAGCTAAACCAAAGCTATTCCAAAGTTCAGCGCTATTCACCCCGCGGGATTCAGCCTGCTTAGCGGCTGCAATAGCTTCTGAAAATTCTTCTGTACGCCAATATACAGTGGACAGTAGCTCATAAGCAGCTACAGCATTTTGCTTTAAGGATAATGCCTCTTTTAACATTCTCTCTGCCTCTCTATACTCTTTCCGCAGATAACACCCAGCTGCTTGCTCAATAAGTTCATCATAATTCGCTTCGGACAAGCTAGCTCGTTTCAATTCCTCTCTAAACTTTATTTCGTTATCGAACTCAGCTTCCAAGAAGTCATTGCGAACTGGGGGACGGGTTTTGTAAGTGGCCGTAATACTCTCCACTTCATGAGCCGAATCAATTAGCTTGCTAAACTCTAGCTGGAAATCCTTTATAACAGTAAGGTTACAGAGTACAATCACGTTCTCTTGGTTTTTCTGAGCAGCATACGTCCAATTGTATGAACCCGAAATTCCCTTATTGTTATCAATCAAACAGAACTTATGGTGCAAGTGTGAGCTATGATTAGATAGAAATAGAACTCCATTCGCATCAATCAACTTCTGCCAATCTATTCCATATGAGTTGATATTTATACTGTCATTACGGATTATCACAGTTACACTTATATCATCAGCAGCTTTCTCGAGTAAGATGTCATAAAGCTCTTGGTCAGTGAACCATGCCACAGCTACCTGAATGCGAGATTTTGCATTCATTAACTCTTGGCGTAGTACTCCTTGTATCTGCGAGAAATGTACAGTTGCGTCTGTCATATACTTAGGAAAAATTGAGTTCACAGCCTGAATATAACCCAAAACGGCCGCCCCAGAAACTGAGGCGGCCGTTGCTATTTCTGACACAAAACCAAACGTCTTATTTCTCCGACAGCACGCTGCCCTGCGCCTCGTGCATACGAATCAGATTCAAAGCAGAACCAGCCTTAAACCACTCGATTTGGCCCTGGTTGTAGGTGTGGTTTACCTGAATCAGGTCGGTGTCGCCGTCGGCGTGGCGCAGGCGCACTTGCAGGGACTGGCCGGGGGCGAAAGTGGTCAGGCCGAGGATGTCGATTTGGTCGTCTTCCTCGATGAGATCGTAGTCGGCCTTGTTGGCGAAGGTCAGGGCCAGCATGCCCTGCTTTTTGAGGTTGGTTTCGTGGATGCGGGCGAAGCTTTTCACCAGCACGGCGCGCACACCGAGGTGGCGGGGCTCCATGGCGGCGTGCTCGCGGGAGCTGCCTTCGCCGTAGTTCTCATCACCCACTACCACCGAGCCGATGCCCATGCTCTTGTAGGTGCGGGCCACCTGCGGCACGGCGGCGTAGGGGTTGCCCTGCGTCACTTGGTCCTGCACCGAGTTGGTCTGGTCGTTAAAGGCGTTGGTGGCGCCGATGAGCATGTTGTTGGAGATATTATCGAGGTGGCCGCGGTACTTGAGCCAGGGGCCGGCCATGCTGATGTGGTCGGTGGTGCACTTGCCCTTGGCCTTGATGAGCAGGCGCAGGCCGATGAGGTCGGTGCCTTCCCAGGGCTTGAACGGGTCGAGCAGCTGCAGGCGGTCGGAATTGGGGTCCACGAGCACGGGCACGGTCGAGCCGTCGGCGGCGGGCGCCTGGAAGCCGGCATCTTCTACTGCAAAGCCTTGCGGGGGCATTTCCAGGCCGCGGGGCTCGTCGAGCTTCACGGGGCCGTTGGTGCCTTGCAGGGTGTCAGTCAGCGGGTTGAAAGTCAGGTCGCCGGCAATAGCGAAGGCCGTTACGATTTCGGGCGAGGCCACGAAGGCGTGGGTATTGGGGTTGCCGTCGTTGCGCTTGGCGAAGTTGCGGTTGAAACTCGTGATAATGGAGTTCTTGCGCTTAGGGTCGTCGGTGTGGCGGGCCCACTGCCCGATGCACGGGCCGCAGGCGTTGGCCAGCACCACGCCGCCCATCTGCGAGAAGGTGTCGAGCAGGCCGTCGCGGGCCACGGTGTAGCGCACCAGCTCCGAGCCGGGCGTGATGGTGAACTCGGCGTTCACGGTCAGGCCCTTGCTCACGGCCTGGGCGGCAATGGAGGCGGCGCGGGTGATGTCCTCGTAGCTCGAATTGGTGCAGGAGCCGATGAGGCCGACTTCGAGCTTCTCGGGCCAGCCGTGTTCGCGCACGGCGGCGGCAAACTGCGAGATGGGCCAGGCCGCATCGGGCGTGAACGGGCCGTTCACGTAGGGCTCCAGGGTGTTGAGGTCGATTTCGATGAGCTGGTCGTAGAAGTCGGCGGGGTTGGCGTACACTTCCGGGTCGGCGCGCAGGTGGGCGCCCACGGCGGCGGCGGCGGTAGCAATTTCCTCGCGGCCGGTGCCGCGCAGGTAGTCGCCCATCTTCTCATCGTAGGCAAACACCGAGGTCGTGGCCCCGATTTCGGCGCCCATGTTGCAGATGGTGCCCTTGCCGGTGGCGCTCAGGCTCTCGGCGCCCTCGCCGAAATACTCCACGATGGCGCCCGTGCCGCCCTTCACGGTCAGGATGCCGGCTACTTTCAGAATCACGTCCTTGGCCGAGGTCCAGCCGTTCATGCGGCCGGTCAGCTTCACGCCAATCACCTTCGGGAACTTCAGTTCCCAGGCCATGCCGGCCATCACGTCCACGGCGTCGGCGCCGCCCACGCCGATGGCCACCATGCCCAGGCCGCCCGCGTTGGGGGTGTGAGAGTCGGTGCCTATCATCATGCCGCCGGGGAAGGCATAGTTTTCGAGCACCACCTGGTGAATGATGCCGGCGCCGGGCTTCCAGAAGCCAATGCCGTACTTATTCGAAACTGAGGCCAGGAAGTCGTACACCTCGCGGTTTTCGGCGTTGGCTTCGGCCAGGTCAGCGGTGGCGCCGTCTTTGGCCTGAATGAGGTGGTCGCAGTGCACGGTGCTGGGCACGGCGGTGGTGGCGCGGCCGGCCTGCATAAACTGCAGGAGGGCCATCTGGGCGGTGGCGTCCTGCATGGCCACCCGGTCGGGGGCAAAATCGACGTAGCTCACGCCGCGCTCGTAGGCCTGCTTGACCTCGCCGCCATACAGGTGGCTATACAGAATTTTTTCGGTGAGCGTGAGCGGACGGCCGACGGCGGCGCGGGCAGCTTCAATGCGGGAACCCATGCCGTTGTACACGGCGCGTATCATTTCGAGGTCAAAGGCCATAGTCAAAAGGGTAATTAAGCGGTTGCGCAAATGTAGTGTACGGGCC
>CAXUEM010000232.1:0-5477 GCA_964249885.1 uncultured Hymenobacter sp.
TGACAACCAACGTGCTGGGCACCACACACTTGCTGGAATGGATGCGCCAGCAGGGGGTCGGGCGGCTTTTGTTTGCCTCGTCCTCGTCGGTGTACGGCAACACGCCCGAGCGGCCGTTTCGGGAAGATGCGCCGCTGCTGCGGGCCTGCATCTCGCCATACGCGGCCTCCAAGCTGGCCGGCGAGCAGCTCACCCACACCTACCATCATTTGTATGGCCTGAGCGTACTGAACGCGCGCTTTTTTACCGTGTATGGCCCGCGGCAGCGGCCGGATTTGGCCATTCATAAGTTTGTGCGCCTGCTGCGGGCCGGCCAGCCCATTCCGGTGTTCGGCGACGGCAGCACGGCCCGCGACTACACCTTCGTGCTCGACACCGTGGACGGCGTGGCCCGCGGCGTGGCGTACCTGCTGAGCCAGCCGGCGCCGCTGTACGAAACCCTGAACCTGGGCAACCACCAGCCCGTGCCCCTGCTGGCCCTGATTGAGGCCGTGGGCGCGGCCGTGGACGTGCGCCCGCAGCTCGAATTTCAGCCCATGCAAGCCGGCGACGTGGACCTCACCTACGCCGACATCAGCCAGGCCCGGCGCCTGCTGGGCTACGCCCCCCAAACCCGGCTGGCCGACGGTCTGCGCCAGTTCGTGGCCTGGCTGGATACGCAGTAGGGCGCGGTAGCGCGGTGGCGGCCGGTTTGGCGCCCCCTGCCCTGCTGGCTAACTTGCGGCCCGTTTCGGCGCCCGGCCCGTGGCCCGCTGCCGAAACGGTTCATTGTTAATTGCTCATTGTTAATTGAAAGTATGGGACGCGCGTTTGAATTCAGAAAAGGCCGCAAAATGAAGCGCTGGGACCGGATGTCGAAAGACTTCACCCGCATTGGCAAGGAAATCGTGATGGCCGTCAAGGAAGGCGGCACCAACCCCGACGCCAACTCCCGCCTGCGCACGGCCATGCAGAACGCCAAGGGCGTGAACATGCCCAAAGACCGGGTCGACGCGGCCATCAAGCGGGCCTCCTCGCGCGAAGAGAAAGACTACCAGGAGGTTATCTACGAGGGCTACGGCCCCCACGGCGTGGCCATCGTCATTGAGACGGCCACCGACAACCCCACCCGCACCGTGGCCAACGTGCGCCTGTACTTTAGCCGCAACAACGGCGCGCTGGGCACCTCAGGCTCCTCCGATTACACGTTCACTCGCAAGGGCGTCTTCAAGCTAGCCGCCGAGGGCCTGGACCGCGACGAGCTGGAACTAGAACTCATCGACGCCGGCGCCGAAGACGTGTACGAAGCCCAGGAAGAAGACGAGCACGGCCAGGAAAAAAGCTACATGGTGGTCGAGACGGCCTTCACCGACTTCGGCCAGATGCAGAAAGCACTGGAAACCAAAGGCCTGAACGTGCTCAGCGCCACCCTGCAGCGCGTGCCCAACACTACGGTTTCGCTCAGCGACGAGCAGGCCGAGGAAGTCGAAAAGCTCATCGAGAAGTTCGAGGACGACGACGACGTGCAGGCCGTGTACCACACGATGGGGTAATACGATAGGGGTACAGGTCCTTCGCCAGGTTTTTATCCGCCAAAGCTGAGCAGCCGAAACCATGCATTACTTCCGCTATTTTTCAAATCTGGTGCTCAGCCTGACCGTAATTTGCTGTCAGCCCAAGCCAGCCGAGCAGCCGGAAGCAGACCAGGTATACATTTCCGCCCAGGGCCAGAGCGACGAGAGAGCGTATAAGCTATTACCGCGCAAAGGCAGTGAGGATGTTGGTCACTTATTGGTTTTCCCTCGCCTGCCGCACCGCCCGAAGTCAGTGGATAGCGTTACCCTGTACTTTGCGAACAAGCGTTTTGACTGGATTATTCAGTTCAAGCCCACATCACCTACGATTGAGCAGCACCAAGTCGAAAAGTATCTTAACAGGCAGTGGCGGCAAAACAATGGCACCCCGCAGCTTTATGGCCTTTCCACGCGGGACAATCGATGGACGTATATCGGGGCAGCGGGAGCCGACAGCGTTTTTTCGGAGCTCGCGCTTGGCTGGAAGCTGGTTGATGAGCGCACGCAAAATCCTCGGCCATTTAGCGTGGCAGAGTTGGAAGGCTTCCGGGCGCGTACAGCGCGCCTCGCATCGTTCATCCCGGGTCGGGTAACGGACATGAATTTTTCGCCCCGGCAGGCGGCGGCAGCCTCGCAGCAGCTCGCCTCTTTCGTGGCCGCTAACTATCAGCCTGTCATCATCGTTTTAAAAGCAGATAGTCCTTTTCAGGGCGCCGCTATTTGGGACGCGATGATGTCACTCGGCCTGCGCTGGGGCGATATGGATTTATTTCACTGGGAGAATCCCGACGTTGCAGCGGGCGGCGACGACCATATATTCAGCATTTCGACCAGCACCGAGCCAGGGTATTTCTTTCCCGAACGCATAGCCGCCGGCGAGGTCCAAACCACCGATTTAATTTTCAGTTTCCTTGTTCCCCGCACCGCGGAGCCCGAACAGGTGCTGACGAATATGCATAAAGCGGCGGGCTATTGCCAGCAAAAACTCGGCGGCAAGCTGCTTGCTGCGGATGGCTCTGCCTTTGATTTAAACAGCGAAAAACAGCGGTGCCGCCTGATAGCCCAGCGTCTGGGTGAACTGAAGCTACGGCCCGGTTATGAAGACGCCCTCTATTTATTCCAGTAATTCCGGTGGGTGAGCCGTCGCCTACTCGCCGCAAGTCCGCCCGACTTGCGGCGTTTTCGTTTACTTGCCCTTTCTAATTGCTTATTCGTTTCCGCCCATGAAATACGCCCTGCTGCCTTTACTTCTTCTAACCCCGGCCCTGAGCTTCGCCCAGGCGCCCGCGCCGGCCGCCAAAGCCGACCCGGCCATTGCCAAGCTCATCGGCCAGCTCTCGGCTAAGCAGCTGGAGGCCGACGTGCGCGGCCTCGTCGCCTTCGGCACCCGCCACACGCTCAGCGATACACAGAGCAAAACCCGCGGCATCGGGGCGGCCCGCAACTGGGTGAAGGCCGAAATGGAGAAGTACAGCAAGGCCGGCGGCGGGCGGATGACGGTAGAAATGGACACTTTCACCGTCAAGCCCGACGGCCGCCGCATCAACAAGCCTGTGCTGATGGCCAACGTGCTGGCCACGCTGCCCGGCACCGACCCCACCGACACGCGCATTATCCTCGTCAGCGGCCACATCGACTCCCGGGTTTCAGACGTGATGAACGCCACCGCCGACGCGCCCGGCGCCAACGACGATGCCTCCGGCACGGCCGTGGTCATGGAGCTGGCCCGCGTGCTGGCGAATCAGAAATTTCCCTGCACCATCAAGTTGGTAGCCGTGCAGGGCGAAGAGCAGGGCCTCTACGGCTCGGCCCACCTGGCCCAACGCGCCAAAAAGGAGGGTTGGAACCTGATTGCCATGCTCAACAACGACATTGTGGGCAACAGCACCGGCAACGACCCGACCATCAAGGATGCCACGCACCTGCGCGTGTTCAGCGAGGGCGTGCCAGCTAACGAAACGCCCGAGCAGGCGCGTCAGCGCCGGCAGCTGAGCAGCGAAAATGATTCGCCCAGCCGCCTGCTGGCCCGTTACACCCAGCAAGCCACCCGCTTGTACCTACCCAAGCACGAGGTGGTGATGCAGTACCGCCCCGACCGGTTTCTGCGCGGCGGCGACCACACGCCCTTCAACCAGCAGGGGTTCGCGGCGGTGCGCTTCACCGAAATGAACGAGGACTTCCGCCACCAGCACCAGGACCTGCGCACCGAGAAAGGCGTGCAATACGGCGACCTGCCCGAGTTTGTGGACTACGAGTACCTGAGCCGCAGCACCGCCGTCAACCTGGCCACGCTGGCCAGCCTGGCTCTGGCCCCCGCCGCCCCCGGCAAAGTAGAGGTGCTGACCGCCGACCTCACCAACCGCACCCAGCTGCGCTGGCAGGCCCCGCAGGGTGGCCCCGCCCCGGCCGGCTACGTGGTGCTGGTGCGCGAAACCAGCGCCCCGCAGTGGCAACAGCGCTTTCGCTTCAGCGGCACTACGGCGGATTTGCCGCTGAGCAAGGACAACTTCATCTTCGGCGTAGCCAGCATCGATGCCCAGGGGCACGAGAGCGTGGCCGTGCTGCCGGTGGTGGGGCGGTAGAGGGTAAGAATCGTGGTCTAGTTCACGAAAAATACCTGATTTGCGCGAGGGTGCGGACCTGGATTTTATGCTGGCCCGCCAGCGGGGAAAATGGTGGATTAACTGTGTCAGGCCGTAGCCTCAGCCCACCGGCCGCGACGGTGGCGCCGGCTACCCCCCTGCTGGCCTCAAACAAGCGGGCGGTTATGGCGTTCAGCTAAAGCTGCAACCTGCTAACCTCCCGCCCCATGACCATCCTGCTCACCGGTGCCACCGGCTACATCGGGCAGCGGCTGCTGCCCCTGCTGGCGGCGGCCGGCCACGATATTGTGTGCCTCGTGCGCGACCCGCGCCGCTTCGCGCTGCCCGAGCTGCTGCCGGCTGCCCAGCACACGCAAGTGCGCGTGGTGGCCGGCGACCTGCTCAAGCCCGAGTCGCTGGCTGACTTGCCACTGGACATTGACGTGGCTTATTACCTGGTGCACTCCATGAGCGGGCACGCCAAGAACTTCTACCGCCTGGAGCAGCAGTCGGCCCACAACTTCACCCAGTACCTCAACCGCACGGCGGCGCGGCAGGTCATCTACCTATCGGGCATTGCCAACGACCGGGCCCTGAGTGTGCACCTGCGCTCGCGCCGGGCGGTGGAAAAAGGCCTGCGCAAGGCCGAGAAAGCGGCCGTAACGGTGCTGCGGGCCAGCATCATTATTGGCTCGGGCTCGGCCTCCTTCGAGATTATCCGGGATTTGGTCGAGAAACTGCCCGTGATGGTGACGCCGCGCTGGCTGAACTCGCGCTGCCAGCCCATCGGCATCCGCGACGTGATGTTTTACCTGCTGGAAGTGCTGGACAACCCGGCCTGCCTGCATAAATCCTTCGACATCGGCGGACCCGATGTGCTCACGTACCGCGAGATGCTGCTGGGTTTGGCGCGGGTGCGCGGCTATAAGCGCTGGATTGTGACGGTGCCCGTGCTCACGCCGCGGCTCTCGTCGTGGTGGTTGTTTCTGGTCACGCGCACCACGTTTTCCTTGGCCCAGAGCCTGGTCGAGAGCCTGCGCAACGACACCGTGGCCGACCCGCGCCGCCACATTGCGGCGGTGGGGCCCCACGCCTGCATGGGCTACGCCGAGGCCGTGGCCCTGGCCTTCCAGCGCATCGAGCAGAACGAGGTGGTCAGCTCCTGGTCGGACGCGCTGAGCTCCGGCACCATGCGCCAGAACTACATGGACGCCATTCAGATGCCCAAACACGGCCTGCTCTTCGACCGGCGCACGCTACCTTTCACCCGGCCCGTGGGCGAAGTGCTCGACAACATCTGGCGCATCGGCGGGGAGCGGGGCTGGTACAAAACCGACTGGCT
>CAXUEM010000233.1:0-4718 GCA_964249885.1 uncultured Hymenobacter sp.
CGCGTAAGCCGCCCGCAAGCGCTGGGCCAGGCCAGCGTCGAGGGAGTCGGCTTTCAGGCACTGCCCGTAGGCTTTCTTTTCGTCGTCGGGGTCGCGCAGCAGCAGGCGCTGGGTCAGGTAGGCGTTTTCGGCCAGCCGCTTGTCCATGCCCTGCCGCGGCGACTGGTCGAACAGGGAAGGGTCGGGCAGCAGGTGCAGGTGGTGCAATTCGTCGCGCGGGCTGGGCGGGGTGGCCTCTGCCGTCACGGTTTGATAAAAATCCAGAAACGCCAGCAGGGGCACCGGGGGCCGGCCCTCGGCCAGGGTGCGCCAGAACTGCTGCCGCGGGAGCGGCACCTTCGCCACGGCCTGCTGCCCGGCCAAGTGCCGCACCACGCTGGCCGGGCTGAGGGTGCGGTACATGCGCTGCCGCAGCGAGTGCAGCCGGGCCTCGGGGCGCAGCATAATGACCACGCGCAGGGCCGTGGCGGGCAACTCGGGCGCGTTGCGCACGGCTACGGCGTGGGTGGCCTACGTCAATAAACTATTTAATTCTCGGTTCCACCTGTCAAAAACCTCGTCTTCGGTGAGGCCTTGCCGGGTGTGGTCGATGCGAACAAAGCGCAGTAGGTTTGTCGATAAAGTGCTGTGCTGCTTACGGTACTCTATTCGGCCCTCTTTGTTAATTAACCGCAACGCAGTTTCCAAGCTCGTCAGGGCGTCGCCATAGGCGATTTCAGGTGGAAAGCTCCATAAGTAGGTGGCATTTGAGTTTAATAACTCCCAGCAAAAATGGTGGTTCTGAACTCCGCCTACCAGGAAAACGAAGCCCACATACTGGCCAAAAGTGAAGCGAACAGGAGTGCTTATATCATGCTTGTGCTGGGCTAAATGCTGAATCTGCCGGCGGTTGATGGCCCTGTCAATTAGGATTGATTGCAGTTCGGCCGCGCTAATCAAGGAAGCCGGTTCGCCTGCTTCGCGGAGCTGCTGAGCCACTTCGGTTAAAGTAGGTGCCGGGGAAGCGTCGGGAGAAATAGCCGTTAGCTTGCTGGCCTGCTGGGCACGCCTTGTGCGCCACGTCTCAATTAGTTGCTGGTCGATGCTGTTAATGAGTTGGGAAGTAGCTGCAACTTCTCGCCGGCCGCCGGGATATTCCAGCACTGACAGTGAAACATCGAATGTTTTGCTTCCAAGCTTGCGGGTCAGGTAGTCGCGGATATAGCCAAACTCCGCGCGCACGTGCGGGTTTGGTATTTGGAAAGCAACCGGCTGGCGCCCTTGCGGAGGCTTGCTCCATACTCCCGATACTTCTCCTGCTGCAAATTCTGCCTCTGCAAATCGGTGTTTGAAGGTTGCGGTCCAGGCTGTCGGGCGCGGCGGCTGAGGTTGGAATATCGGTCCATAACGCCCGTCGGCTTTCTGCCAGTCAGCCAAGTCTTCTGCCGCGTCTTCCGAGTGGTTCAATCGCGGCCACTGTTGAGAAACAGGTTTTTGGTAACGCACCTGCCAAATGTGGTAAGCGGCTTCGTTAAACGGCTCAAACTGAATGAAGCGAACTGAGTTAGTGGCTGCCGTTTTGCGAAAGGTCTTAATCTGCTCGTAATCTGGAATAAAATCTGCCACTCGCAAGGTGGCATGTTGCGTGTCCGGGTTATAGTCAGCTATGACCTCCCAATAAATATCTTGGTTGAGGTGAGCAAGCTCCGCTACGGTTTCGGCGGGCAAAGAGGTTGCCGACAGCGGCAAATAGTCGGCTTCGGTCAGGAAAATTTTAGAGCCGCTTAGTTTGATGACGCGCAGAGCTGGCATTGGATGAGTAGCTAAAATTTCAGATGACGGGTTGAGCCAAATATGGCGCCGGAGGCAGACAGACGCAATAAGAGCTTGCCGGCATTTAATGAGCCCTCACCAGCTCTTGCTTTAACCAATCCAATCGGGCAGTGGCGGCGCTGATTAAGCCATTAAAGGTTTCAACCCGCACCCGGTCAGACGCCGACATATACTGCGCATCAATAGCCTGCTTGCCTCCAATAATTAATAAATCGATACGGGCACCGCTACCAACGTGAGGAGTTAGTTCTTGCCGGTAAGCAGCTGCCTGGGCAATGTCTGGGTGGCCGATAGTATAAGAGGGGCGTTTAAACTCAACGAGCAAATACCTGCCTTGGTAGTCGTGCGCCAGAAACAAATCTGGTCGTTTCGCGGCATTAGGGCCACTGTAGTTATCCTGACCCGTAATTTTTTTGACCGTGCTGCGTAACGACTGATTAGAAATCAACGAAGTGTACTCAGGACCTAGCAGCCATAGGTTTTCCGCAATGGCTTCGTGCATCACTTGTTCGGTTGTCTTGGCATTATCAGCCAGTTTTTGCAACGATTCCAAGAACTGAAGCCGGGCCACTGTGCTGCGGGCCGTTCTGGTCAGTTCTACCAACCCAAATTCGGCTAAGGCTTCGGCCAATACCCCAACTTCGGAATGGCGGGCTTCTTTTAGCGTTTGAAGCACGAAGTAGTAGTCGTCCCGCTCAATGGCGTTGAGTACGACATCCACGATAGCGCGAATTTTCTCCTCTGGCTGGTCGTAGAACTTTCGGAGCGCCTGCTCTACCGCTTTGCGGGCGAAATCGCGCTTGTGCTCCGGGAGCTTCTGCAGCTCTTGGTTGAGATGTTTCTGAATCCGAGCCTTCGCAATTGCCAATTGGGACTGGAAGGACTCGCGCAAAGCAATTTCCAAATGGGCTTGAACAAACTCCGATAGTGCGCGGTAGGCGCGGGTGTCTTCCGGTAGCTGATTCCAATGTGGAGTTATTAAATCAAACAAGGTATCCGCTTCCACATCGCCGTAAACCTGCCGCAATAGCTTTTTCGGTAGCTCTGGCACTCTGTCGCGCACCCCGTAGAAGCTGGGCTTCCCAACAAGCTTGGTCTTGACTCGCAAGCCAATTCCCGCATCGCGTAAGGGCTGCTTTCCGTGCGCTATTACCAGTCGCAGCCGGACCGGACCTACATCAGGCAGTGTTTGCTCCCACTGGTAGGGCGTACCCTGTAAGGCAGTC
Organism: uncultured Hymenobacter sp.; assembly: GCA_964249885.1. GTDB lineage: Bacteria > Bacteroidota > Bacteroidia > Cytophagales > Hymenobacteraceae > Hymenobacter. The sequence continues at coordinate 3,039 of CAXUEM010000233.1, forward strand.
AGGTCCAAAAGTTCGTCATTGACCGTGATAGCAAATCCCTCACTTCGCCCGTATTCCTGCACCAACAGGCGTTTGATTCGCTCAGGACTAGGCTGCACCAGCGTTTGCCGCAACCCGCGTACCGTGATGGTAGTGCCGTGCTCAGCAGGGTCACAACTTGATTCCGTAATTGGAAGCTTAATTCGTTCTAGTGCCTTTTTATCCTGAACCGCTTGCTTAAGGGCTTCCTCATTGAAAGCCAGTTGCGTAAGGGCACCACCTGCTTTCGTGTCAACCTGCATCAGGGCTCCTACATACAAGCCAGCAAACTTGCCAATACCCTTGCGCCCTTTTACAGGGCGGTCACCCGGCGTTACATCACCGCGCAAGGTGTGTCTGTTGTTAGCCACGTGGAGGTACTCACTGGCTACTTCGTGAGGACGCATTCCCATTCCATCGTCCTTTACGATTAGCTCGTATTCACCTAAATCGGCTGGCGGTGTTGCGGGCACCGTAATCCAAACATGTGTAGCATCGGCATCCCACGCATTGTCAACTAGCTCCCGGATGGCGTACTCAGCTGCTTTATAACCATTGCCTAATAAGTCAATAATTTCTGCGCTTACAGTAAAGCTTGTTTCCATCATGGAGCAGGTTAGGTTGTCAAGCGAAGGTAGCTTTATCTTCGTTACAAGGGCAAATGCTGATTCAGCGTAATCCTCTCCGTATGACCCTCAAACACAAACCCCCGGCTGCCGAAATCCAGCGGCGCGTCGCCCCGGTGGATGGCGCCGTGGTGGTTGGGGCAGACCAGCATCATGTTTTCCAGCCCGTCGGCGCCGCCCCGGCTCAGCCACTGAATGTGATGCGCGTGGCAAAGCGGAAAGCCGTAGATTTCCAGCGGGTTCCACTGGCAAATCTGGCAGCGGCCGGCATACATTTCCTGTAGCTCCTCGGCGTATTGGCGGTTGCGCTGGGGTGCCTGCGTGTAGAGATATTCGCGTCGCTCTGCCGACAAGCCAATAGCTTCTTCCTCAACTAGGCTTTGAATGTCTGGTGGGGCACCGTACAAGAGCTTTTCCTCTAGGTTTTCTTCGGATAGTCTGCCGCTGGCCCGGCTTTCCAGCGCATACTCCCTGCTGGCTTCGAGCAAAATCAGATGGTCGGCTCGCGCCAGGCGGCGCACGGCCGCGTAGCCCTGAAATGCCTGGCCCAGATACGTGGCGTTGGTTTTGATGGAAGCCAGCGCCCGGATAATCGGCTCGGCATCAAGCTGATTATTAATGTCGAAGTAGCGCGAGGCCGTGACGCTGCCCCAGACCCGAAACTGGCCGTAGCGGAAACCTTCGGGATTAAAAGTTTTGGCTTTGATAATCAGCTCGGCGGCTAGCACGTAGCGCCCGGTTTTGCGGTTGCGCGTGATGGCCCACAGACTATCGCCCACTTCTATTGCGTGCAGCAGCGGGTTTTTCTGGTTAAGATGATACGACGCCCCAAAGTCCAGGTCGCGGTAGTAATTCTCCGGTTTCCAGTAGTATAAGAGCGGCACGGGGCGGGCAGATGAATAAGGGCCGAAGCTACGCGGCCAGCAGGGGGTAGGTCCGCGTTTCGGCCCGCTTGCGCCGGAACAGCAGCGTCTGCGCCTCGGCCACCAAATTCAGGTTCTGGCGTTGGCGTTCGCGGCTGGCTAATGGGAGTTTC
>CAXUEM010000233.1:4728-5179 GCA_964249885.1 uncultured Hymenobacter sp.
CCAGGCGCGGGACGGCGCCGATGACCGGGGCGGCGGGGGGCAGCGCGGGGGCGGCCGGCGCGGGCGCGGCGGGCACGCGGCGCACCCTGACCAGCCACGCCGCGCGCGCGGTGGGGTCGTGAGCCTCGAAGCGCAGGGGGCCCAGGGCCGCCGCGCTGGGGGTGCGCAGGGCGGCTTCGCTGAGCACCCCCTCGGCCAGAAAGTCGGCGTGGTAGATTTTGCCGATGGCGCGGTCGAGTTCGGCGCGCAGCGCCCGCAGGCGCGGGGCTGGGTCGGGGCAGTCGCGCAGGGCCTCCCAGGTCCAGCCGATAAACTCGTCGCGCACCGTTAGCTGCACCACCGACGAGCCCAGCGCCCCGATGCCCACGATGGGGTGGTGGGGCCGGGCGGCGTCGCGCACCAGGTAAAACATGCGCCGCCCCGGCTGGGTCTGAAACGGCAAACTCCAGGT
>CAXUEM010000233.1:5189-5453 GCA_964249885.1 uncultured Hymenobacter sp.
GTATGGGCGTCGATGGCGCCGGCGGTTGCGGGCTGCAGGTAGGGCCGCACGAGACTCATGAGGCGCTCCTCGCGCAGCTCGGCCGTGGAAGCCAGCAGGGCCGCCTGCAACTCGGCGGCCAAGTCTTTAGGGTCAGCCAGCAGGGTGCGGACGCTCACCAACTGGCCGGCGTGGCGGCGGGGCCGCTCGAGGCGGCGCACGAGGCGCTGCACGGCCGGCTCGGCGAGTTGCGCGTCGCGGTGGGCTACCAGAGCCTGCCGCAGC
>CAXUEM010000234.1:0-5447 GCA_964249885.1 uncultured Hymenobacter sp.
ATTACTCCCTGCTGGCTGGGCTGGGCTGGCTGCTGGCCACGTTCCCGGCCGCCGCGCAGGCGCCGGGCCGGGCCCCAGTAGCCGCCTTTTTCGCGCCCGCCTCCCCGGCCGGCGAGGACTTTATCATTGAGTTGACTCTGCCGGCTCAGCTGGCAGGCGGCCAAGTGGCGCCCGGTCAGCAGCCCGAGCCCGAGCAGCCCGCCGAGCAGCGGCACTGGCAGGTAGAGCAACGCCGGCAGGTGCTGCGGCGCTTTGCCGTGCCCGTAGCCGGCCGGCCCTTTGGCCTCGACACGCGCTACGGCCGGGTGCAGCTGCTGCCCTGGGACAAGGCCGAAATCCGGGTCGAGGCCGAGCTGGTGGCCCGCTCCGAAACCGAAGCCGGCGCCCGGCAGGTGCTCGATGCGCTGGCTGTGCAGGTGCTGGAGTACGATGCCCGCTCCGGCGGCGTGGCCGTGGCTTCGCAGTTCGGGCCCGCCTTGCGCGGGGGCAGCGGCGCCGGCCGCCGCTTCGAGATAAACTACCGCATCTGGCTGCCCCGCACTACGCCCCTGCGGGTGGCGGCCGCTTTCTCGGAGGTCAGCATTGCCGGCGACCTGCGCGGCTCCGCCGACCTGAGCGTGGACTACGGCACGCTGCGCACCGGCCGCTTGGACGGCGCCCAGAACCGGGTGCGCATCAGCAACGGCGACTGCGCCATTCCCTACGCCCGGCAGGTCAGCCTCGACATGCGCTTTGCCCGCCTGCAGCTCGACGAAGGCCGCGTGGTCGATTTGCGCAACAACTACTCCGACATCAGCATGGGCACCGTGGGCGACCTGACCGTGCACAGCCGCTACGGCGACGTGGCCCTGGGCCAGGTGCAGAGCCTGCGCGGCGAGAGTGGCTACTCCCGCTTCAGCGTCGAGCGCCTGAGCGAGGAGCTCAACATGGCTCTAAGCTACTGTCCTGATTTTGAGGTGCGCGACTTCGGCCCCAACTTCCGCCAGGTCACGCTCGACGGCGGCTTCAGCACCATCCGGCTGGGCTTTGCCGAGGCGCCGGTCTTCAACTTCGACGTGAGCACCGAGCAGGGCCAGCTGCTGGTCGAGCGCCACCTCGTGCGGGTGCTGAGCCAGGAAACCCGCGCCCGCCGCTGCGACGTGCTCGGCACCTTCGGCGTGGCCGAAGCCCGCACCGGCCGGGCGGTCCGGCCGGCGGGCAAAGTCAACGTGAAGGTGCGCAACGGCACCGTGCGCTTCAGCCGCTAAGCCTACTACCCCCTGCTGGCCCGGCCGATGGACGCCCCCAGCCGGAAATGCGGCCGGCCGGACGCGCCGGCGCGGGCTCCGCAAGGCGAAGCAGCACGACGAGCCGGTACCAGTGGCTACCTTCGGCGCCATGCTTTCTCGCCTGCTGCCGGCCGCTGTACTGCTGACCACCCTGCCGGCCGGCCCGGCCCGCGCCCAAACTGCCGCTACTGCCGTGCCCACCACCGCTGCTGCCCCTTCCTCGCCCCTGAAAACCTACGCCCTGCGCCTGCGCCCCGGCCAGGACCTGAAGCAGGAACTGACGGCCTTTGTCACGAAAAATCAAATCTGGGCCGGCGCCGTGCTCACTTGCGTGGGCAGCCTCACGCACGTGGCCCTGCGGCTGGCCAATCAGGACAACGCCACCACCTACCAGGGGCATTTTGAGATTGTCTCGCTGGTGGGCACGCTCAGCACCGCCGGCTCGCACCTGCATCTGTCGGTGGCCGACTCCAGCGGCCGCACGCTGGGTGGGCATTTGCTCGACGGCTGCCGCATCTATACCACCGCCGAGCTGGTGTTGGCCGAGCTGCCGGCCCTGGAGTTTCGGCGGGAGACGGACGCCACCTTTGGGTATAAGGAACTGACGGTATACCCGGCGCCAGCAAAGGCAAAACCGTCTGCCCCTAAACCATAGTCGTCGCGCCGGCCGGCGAATCCGCCTGCTGGCCGCCGCGCCCGTACTTTTAGGATATGGAAATCCTGACGCCCGATACGCCCCAGGCGGCCGCCTTCCGCGCCAAGGTGCTCAAGCCCCTAAACCTGCGGCAGTTTATGCTGCGGCACCTGCCCATGGCCTGGCTGGCCGGGCTGCGCCTGACCAGCTTCACGGCCGAAGCTGCCACGGTCAGCATCCGGTTTAAATTTCTGAATCAGAATCCGTTTCGCAGCATCTACTTCGCCTGCCTGGCCATGGCCGCCGAAATGGCCAGCGGCATCCAGGCCCTGCTGCACGTGCGCACGGGCAGCCCGGTGTCCATGCTTGTCACTCACCTCGAAGCCGACTTCACCAAGAAAGCCGTGGGCCTGATTTCCTTCACGAGCGAAGATGGCCCGCGCATCGCCCAGGCCATTGCCGAGAGCCGCGCCACCGGCGAGGGTCGCACCGTGCTCACCACCAGCACCGGCCTCGATGAAGCCGGCGACACCATAGCCGTGTTTCGCATTATGTGGTCGTTCCGGGTACGGAAGTAGGGAGTCCTCAAAGGCCGGGCGGGCCGTTCCAATGCCGGCGCCAGGACGTGCTATACTCCAATCACTGACCCGCTGGCGGGGCTTGGCCAGAGGAGACGGGAGCAGCCGTCCAACCCGTGGGGTGGGGCATTTGCGCCAACTCGGCCAGCTCCGAGCCGATGCCAAGGGGCTTGAGCTTTTCCCGCAGCTTTTTGGTAATGTCCTGCCGCTGGGTGATGCGGTTGTGGGCGGCCTTTTTGGTAGTTTGCTCGTGAGGTGAATTAGGCAGCGGGTCTTGTTCTAAAAACAAAATCAGCTTCAGCTTGGGTGGCCGTAGCATGGCTGTCCGCAACTCGGGCAGTAGCCAGCCGTCCAGTTGCGGGTCAGCGGGCAGGCAAGCCGCCAGGTACAGCCCGACGCAGGTGTGCAGGGCCTTTTGCTGCACTTCCAGCACCAGCGGCATTTTCAACTCCCGGCCTTCCGCTCTGGTCTGCGCCACTTGCGCGGCGGTGGGCGGCTTCAGCTTTTCTTCTAGCTCCGTCTGCCGGTCCCGAAAATCCTTCACCTCAATTAGCAGTACTTGCCGGAAGTCGGGCCGCGGCCCCGCGACGAAATCCACGCCTTTAGTGCCGTCAATTACTTCGAGCCGCAATTTGTAGAACCCCGGTTTCTCCCGCTCGTCGTAGCGCAGCGCATACCAGGAGCTGGCCTCCGGAAAGCTGAACCTCAGCCGGCCCTCAGTCAGCGTTTGCATCGGCGGCGGCGAGGGCGTTGTCGAAATCCACGGTTTGCTCCAGCTCCGCATCCAGCGCCGCAATGTGTTGCAGCAGCTCAAAATCGTCGGTGGTTTCGACTTGGGTATCGCCGGCTGGCCCCGCAAACAGGCCAAAGTAGCGCACCGGAGTTGGCTCGCGCTTGGCCAGAATGTGCAGCTCCTTGAGCAAGAATAAGCTGTGCGTGGCCAGAATAATTTGAAAGCCCTGCCGCGCCAGGGTGGCCAGCAGCGCCGCCAGCTTCCGCAATAGTGCCGGGTTCAGGTTGGCCTCCGGCTCGTCCCAGTACAGGGTCGTTTCGGCGCTCAGGCTACCGTTATTGAGCAGTTGCGCCAGCATCCCGAATTTGCGGATGCCCTCCGCCGCCAGATTGATTTCCAGGCGCTTTTTATCAGCAGCAATAAGGTAGAAACGCCCACTTTCCAGCACCAGCTGCCCACCCAGAATGGGCTGCAAGGTGTTTTGGATGAGAGCTGCTATCGGGGGCGAAAGCTCCCGTAGGGGCGGCAGCTCCAGCGCGTCGAGCAGGTCAAGGTAGGTTTGGTCGAAATTGAGCTGGTACTTCCGGGCCAGGCTGCCCAGACCGGGAAAGATGGAAAGGACTTCTTTAGGAGGAATAAAGACTGGATGGGGTACTTTGCTTGCGTCGGCTGAGTCTAGGCCAAGAATATGGGTGTCGCCATTAGGGGTAATTCTAAACTTACATTGCCCTTCCTCAGAAACTGAATGTCCAAAAGAAATGCTCACAGCAGCTTCCTGTTCGGGTGCCACATTTCGGATGAAAGGTCTGGGGCTTTGGCTTATCAGAAATACTTGACTCATGGCCCTAACAATAGCCACGCCCCAATCTCTATTCAGTGCGTTTTTGTCATCATCTGCTGGCCCTGCAATCTCACGCATTGCAGGGGTTATTTTATCATGTGCCACTGTATTCCGCGCTACTTCCGCGACATACCCCAGCTTCAGCACGTGGCTTTTGCCCGTTCCGTTGGCCCCGACGACCACGTTCAGCCCCGGACTGAAGGCAAACTCAGCGTCGGCAAAAACGGTGAAATTCTGAACGTGCAGGTGTTTTAACATGAGGCGAAGTTACAATGAGTGGGCGCAAGGAGGCTCCGGCTGGTTTACAAAACCCGGCGCGTACATGAGTTTCGTAAACTCGCCAACGCTCCAATGCGGCCTCCTTCCCGGTAAAGCTCAACGTCAAATACGCCCCTGGCATGTCAAATCTGCATCTATCCAAAAGATGCCCAGGCTCCCCCTGCTGGCCGGCCTCAAACCGCCTCGTCGGCCAGGTTTTCCTTCGTCAGCACGTCCACCAGGCCATCTTCGCTCACCACGATAGCCAGGCAGGGCCAGGCTGAGCTTTCCACGTAGCGCAGGGCCGAGTTGTAGCGGGCGCCGCGGGTGCTGTTGCCGCGGCCCGAGGCGCGCCCGTCCAGAATCACGCCAATGGAATAGCAGTAGGCTTCGGGGTCGAGCAGCACGGCCCCGTCGATGCTGGTGACGAGGCGGGTGATGAGGGGCGTGAGCTGCACGGGCTCAATGAGCGTGCACTGCAATTTCAGGCGGTCGGCTTCGGCCAGGGCCTCGGTGGTGATGACCAGCAGGGTGCCGTGGGCCTGCCGGCTGGCTTCGAGCACCACTTCCCAGAGTCGCTCGACCTTGGCCGGGTCGTGCAAATCGAAGGTGCGGCGCAGGTCGCGGCGGAAACGCGCCTTGTTAAGGCGGGTGCGCGGCAGGCCGGGCAGGCCGTAGTGGGCGCGCAGCAGCACCTGCCCGCCGTGCCCAAACTCCCAGGCGTAGTGCGTGACGAAGTTGATGACGAATAAATCCTCGCGGCTGGCGTCGTAGTGGCCGATTTGCCGGCCCAGGGCGTAGACGGTTTCGCCGTCGGAGAGCAGGTGCACGTCGGGCGTGGTCATTTCCAGCAGCTTGCGCACGGCCCGGAAGTCGTCGAGGTCGGTGGGGCAGGTCAGGGCGAAGACTTCCTCCAGGTTGGGGTGGCCGCGGCGGGCCAATAGCAGGCGGCCCACGCCCTCGGCGCCCTCGTAGCGCAGGCTGGAAATGGTGTTGAGGGTGGTGAAGAGCCGGGCCGCGCCGGGGGCCAGGCCCAAGGCCTGGGCGGGCGTATCAAGCAAGAGCTTGCCGGCGGCGCGCAGCAGCTCATCGGTGGCGCGGGGGCGGGTGAGCAGGCCGGCGCCGGGCTCGGCAT
>CAXUEM010000235.1:0-3331 GCA_964249885.1 uncultured Hymenobacter sp.
GTCGGCCACTGGCCAGGCCAGTGACCGACGGGCTGGCCCATCGGTACCGCGGCCGGTACTGCCGGCGGCTGAGCTCTAGTGACATACAGTTTTCGTTGAACCTGGCCTGGCGGCGGTCGGGCTGGCCCTGCGCCGCAGCTGCCCTCGCGGCGGGCTGAAAACCGGGCGGCGGGTGCCGGGCGGCGGGCGTATCTTTAGGCTTCGTCCTGCCGCTGCTGCCCTTTGAATTCGCTTTTCGACCTTTCGCTGCCCGAGCCCGTGGCCTCCGCCGACCGCACCACGCTGTTCGTGGATGTGATTCTGCCCCTGCCGCTGCCCCGCCTCTACACCTACCGGGTGCCGTATGAGCTGAACGACTCCGTGGTCATCGGTGGGCGCGTGATTGTGCAGTTCGGGGCCAAGCGTACCCTCAGCTGTATCGTAGCTGCCGTGCACGAGACGCCGCCCAAAGAGTATCAGGCCAAGTACATCCTGGAGTTTATCGATGATGCGCCGGTGGTCACGCAGCCGCAGCTCAAGCTGTTTCGCTGGATGGCCGACTACTACATGTGCACGCTGGGCGAAGTAATAAACGCCGCCCTGCCGGCCGCGCTCAAGCTCAGCTCCGAGTCGCGTGTTCAGCTGCACCCCGGCTATGCCACTGCCGAGGACAAGTATCCGCTCTCGGAGCAGGAGGAGCAGATTGTGGCGGTGCTCAGCAGCGAGGACGGCAAGGCGCTGACCTTTACGGAAGTAGGCGAGCTGCTCGGCGTGGCCTCGTTTCACAAGGTCATCAAGTCCCTGATGCAGAAGGATGTCATCTTTCTGTTCGAGCACTTGGCCGACAAGTTTTCGCCCAAAGTGCTGAAAAAGGTGCGGCTGGCGCAAATATTCGTGGGCGAGGAAGCGGTGGAAAAGCTCTTCGCCAACCTCAGCGCCAAGCCCAAACAGCTGGATGTGCTGCTACGCTACCTGCAGCGGGTGCCCATCCACCAGGACGAGCACCTGAATGTGCGCGGCATGGAAAAAGCGGCTCTGACCAGTTCGCCCCACCTCTCGCCCTCAGCAGTCAACACACTGATTAAGAACGGTGTGCTGGAGCAGTTCGACCAGATTGTGTCGCGCTTTCCGTTGGATGAGGAGCCCAGCCGGCAGCTACATTTTAGCCTCACCGAGGTCCAGACCACGGCCCGCGACGAAATCATGGGCCACTTCGCCGAGCGCGACATCGTGCTGCTGCACGGCGTGACGGGCGCCGGCAAAACCGAGATTTATATCGACCTGATTCGCAAGGCCCTCGAAGGCGGCGGGCAGGTGCTGTACCTGCTGCCCGAAATTGCCCTCACGGCCCAGATTGTCACCCGGCTCATGCGCGTGTTCGGGCAGCGGCTGGGCGTCTACCACTCCAAATTTTCGGACAATGAGCGGGTGGAAGTCTGGAACGGCGTGCTCTCGGGCCGGTTTCAGGTGGTAGTAGGCGTGCGCTCGGCCGTGTTTTTGCCTTTTGATAATCTGAGCCTGATTATCGTGGACGAAGAGCACGAATCCAGCTACAAGCAGTACGAGCCGGCCCCGCGCTACAACGCCCGCGAAGTGGCCCTGATGATGGCCAACTTTCAGGGCGCCAAGACCCTGCTGGGCTCGGCCACGCCAGCTGTGGAAACCTACTACCAGACCCGCGCCGGCCGCTACGGCCTCGTCACGCTCAGCAAGCGCTTCGGCGAGGCCGGCATGCCCGACATCGAGCTGATTGACACCCGCAAGCTGCGCGAGGCCAAGAAGATGCACAATCACTTTTCCTCGGATTTACTGGAGGAGATTGAGCGCAAGCTGGGCCTCAAGGAGCAGGTAATTCTGTTCCAGAACCGCCGCGGCTACGCCCCCGTGCTGGCCTGCCTCGACTGCGGCTGGATACCCAAGTGCCAAAACTGCGCCGTGAGTTTGAGCTACCACAAGCACTCGCACGAGCTGCGCTGCCACTACTGCGGCTACCACGACCCCATGCCCGTGCAGTGCCCCGCCTGCGGCTCCCGCAACCTGCGCACCCAGGGCTTCGGCACCGAAAAGATTGAGGACGACCTCAAAATCATGCTGCCCCAGGCCAGTGTGGCCCGCATGGACCTAGATACGACCCGCGCTAAAAACGCCTATCAACAGATTATCAGCGAGTTCGAGCAGCAGAAAACCAACGTCCTCGTGGGCACCCAGATGGTCACTAAGGGCCTGGACTTCGCCAACGTAAGCCTGGTGGGCATTATTAATGCCGACTCCATTATCCATTACCCCGACTTCCGGGCCCACGAGCGGGCCTACCAGATGTTTGTGCAGGTAAGCGGCCGGGCCGGGCGCAAGGGCAAAAAAGGCAAGGTGCTCATCCAGACCGCCGACCCCACGCAGGTCATCTTCGACAAGGTGATGCGCAACGACTACCTGGAGTTCTACGAGTACGAAATTCTGCAGCGGCGCGAGTACGGCTTCCCGCCGTTTATGCGCGTTATCAAGATGACCGTCAAGCACATGGACCAAGCCCTGGGCGAGCAGGCCGCCATTCTGCTTACCGAAGAGCTGGTGGCCCGGCTGGGCCGCGAGGCCGTGCTGGGACCGGAGGCGCCCTACATCTTCCGCATCCGCAATTTCTACCTGCAGGAAATTACCATCAAGCTCAGTCGCGAGCATACGGTGCTCAAGAAGGCTAAGCAGGACATCTGCGACGCCATGAACGTGGTGCGCGACCAAAAGGAATTCAAGCAGGCCCGGCTGGTAGCTGACGTGGACCCGATGTAAGTCGATTTTGGCTGAGGCGTTCAGATGGCAAAAGCCCCGCCTGTAGAATACAGGCGGGGCTTTTTGCTGAGTTTATGACGGGCGGTTTACAAGCTGTCGAGCAAGTAAAGGATGATGAAAATCAGGCCGATGACGGCAATGATGCCGCCTACAATGCCAAAAATGGACGACACGCGCGAGAAGAGCGAAATCAGCAAGCCTATCAGAATCAGCACAATGCCGGTGCGCAGGTTGCCGCTCACCTTCTGAGCTTCGGCCGTGGCCAACTTCTGCTTGAATTGCGTGATGCCGGCGGCCTTGCTCAGCTGCTTGGTTACCTTGGCCACAGCCAGGCGCTGCACGAGATTGAGCTTGCGCGGGGCAGCCGGGGCGGTGGCTACCACGGCGGCGGCCGGGGCGGCTGCCACAACTGCTACTGCTTTTTCGGTTTCTTTGGCAGCGGGAGCCGATTTAGCGGCCCCGGCGGGCGCGGCAGCGGGGGCGACCGGCGCCACAGTGACCTGCGGTGCAGCGGCCACTTCGGCCGGCGCGGCGACGGCAGCAGCTTCCGTTTGCTGGTCAGCCGCAG
>CAXUEM010000235.1:3341-5182 GCA_964249885.1 uncultured Hymenobacter sp.
CGTTTTGGGCAGCATGGCATACTCGGCGCGGTTGCAGCTGCCCAGCGTGAGGGCGCACGCAGCCACGGTCAGGAGTTTGGCGAAAGAAGCAGACAGGTGTTTCATAAAAACGGAAAAAAGGGTAAAAACAGGCCTAATACGCGCCTTAAGGGCAAACGGTAGGGCGGAGCCGAAAAAAATCTGTCCTCCGGCTGATTATTAGGCTGAACCAGTCGCCCGCCGAACGCGGTCCAGATTCGCTTTGTTAGGGCAGTTCCAACTTGCACACTTATGAAATACCTGCTTCCAGCCAGCATCATTTCTTTTGGCACCCTGCTGGCGCTGGCCTGCACCCAGCTGCCCACGGAGTCTAATCCCAGCCAGCTTACTAGTCGTCCAGCAGGGGGTATGTCCCTGGCTGCATCGGGCACCGCCGCATCCGATACCACCGGCTACGAGAACCGTCCCGCCCGCGACCCCAACGGCATCGGCCGCTACTACCTGGGCCGGCAGATTGCCCACGTCATGGGCCACGAGGGCGCCGGCTGGCTTGAGCGCAGCGGCCGCCAGCAGGAGGAAGGCACCGACCTGCTGCTGCGGGAGCTGAAGCTCAAGCCCACCGATGTGGTGGCCGACATTGGCGCCGGCACGGGCTTTTTTTCGTTTGCCATGGCGCGGCTTGTGCCCCGCGGGCAGGTGCTGGCCGTCGATATTCAGCCCGAGATGATAGCCGAGCTGGAGCGCAACAAGCAGGCTAAACAGGCGCCCAATGTGCGCCCCGTGCTCGGCACCACCCAGGACCCCAAGCTGCCGGCCGGGGGCGTCGACCTGGCTCTGATTGTGGATGCCTACCACGAGTTCGACCACCCGCGCGAGATGGGCCGCGCTATTCGCCGGGCCCTGCGCCCTGGCACCGGCCGGCTGGCGCTGGTCGAGTACCGGGCCGAGGACCCGGCCGTGCCCATCAAGCAGATTCACAAGATGAGCGTGGACCAGGCTAAGAAAGAAATGGCGGCAGTAGGCCTGGAGTTTGTCGAAGTCATCGAAACCCTGCCCCAGCAGCACCTGCTCATATTCCGGCGCAAGTAAGGTCAAGAGCGAAAAGGACCACCTGAATTGTCAGGTGGTCCTTTTTACTTTTCACGCTCACCGCCCCGACCTTTGCGGGCATGACCCGTCACCCCCGCGACCTTTCGATTCAAGACTTCCACTACGAGCTGCCCGCCGCGCGCATTGCCGCGCACCCGGCCGCCGAGCGTGGCGGCAGCCGCCTGCTAGTGAGCCGCGCCGGCCAGCTCACCGACCGCCGCTTCGCTGACCTGCCCGCAGAATTGCCCGCCGGCGCGCTGCTGATATTTAACGACACCCAGGTGCTGCCCGCCCGCCTGCGCGGCTTCCGCGAAACCGGCGGCGCCGTCGAGCTTTTCTGCCTGGAGCCGGTGGCCCCGCACCGCAGCCACGAGCTGGCCCTGCAGCAAACCGGCGAGTGCGTGTGGCAGTGCCTGGTCGGCAACGGGCAGCGCTGGAAAAGCGGCTTGGTGAAAGTGGAGTTTGAGCTGGCCGGCCAGCCGGCCACGCTATGGGCCACCCGCGAGGGCCGCGACGGGGCCAGCAGCCTGATTCGTTTCCGCTGGGAGCCGGCCAGCCTCTCGTTCGGGCAGGTGCTGGCCGCCGCCGGCCAGATGCCTTTGCCACCCTACCTTAACCGCGAGGCCACCGAAACCGACGCCCAACGCTACCAGACCGTGTATGCCGCCCAGGCCGGCGCCGTGGCCGCGCCCACCGCCGGCCTGCACTTCACGCCTGCGCTGCTGGCTCAGCTCAGCCAGCAGGGAGTCGAAACCGGTTTTCTGACCCTGCAC
>CAXUEM010000235.1:5192-5439 GCA_964249885.1 uncultured Hymenobacter sp.
TTTTCAGCCCGTGAAAGCCGCTCAGATGGCCGACCACGCCATGCACACCGAGCCCCTGCTGGTGCGCGCCGACCTGCTGCGCCAGCTGCTGGACCGGCCCGGCCGCCCGGTCATTGCCGTGGGCACCACCAGCCTGCGCACCCTCGAAAGCCTGTACTGGCTGGGCGCGGGGCTGCTGGCCGGCGCAAGCACCACCAAAGCCCCGGAGGTGCACAACCCCCTGCTGGCCGTGGAGCAGTGGCAGCCC
>CAXUEM010000236.1:0-5436 GCA_964249885.1 uncultured Hymenobacter sp.
GCAACCTCGCCCAAAACCCGCCTTTATGAAGTTCATCGTCTCGTCTTCCGCCTTGCTCAAGCAGCTGCAGAGCATCAACGGCGTGGTCACGAACAACCCCGTGGTGCCCATTCTGGAGAACTTTCTCTTTGAAATCGAGAATGGCAAGCTCACCATCACGGCCTCCGACCTGGAGACGAGCATGATAACCGAGCTGCCCGTGGAAGCCCGCGACGCCGGCCGCATTGCCGCCCCGGCGCGCATCCTGCTCGACACGCTCAAGAACCTGCCCGACCAGCCCGTGACCTTCACGCTGGACGAAGAAACCTACACCATTGAAATCGGCTCGGCCAACGGGCGCTACAAGCTGGCCGGCGAAAACGCCACGGACTTCCCCCGCGTGCCGGTCGTGAAAGGCTCGGCGCCGCTCGAAATTCCCTCGTCCTCGCTGGCGCGGGCCATCAACAAAACTATTTTCGCCGTCAGCACCGACGAACTGCGGCCGGCCATGACGGGCGTGCTGATTCAGCTAGCCGACAACCAAGTGACTTTTGTGGCCACCGACGGGCACCGCCTGCTGCGCTACCGCCGCCAGGACGTGGGCGCCGGCCAGACGGCCAACCTGATTGTGCCGCGCAAGGCCTTCAACCTACTCAAAAGCGCGCTGCCAAGCGAATCGACGCCGGTGAAGGTCGAGTTCAATCAGAGCAATGCCTTCTTCTCCTTCAACCAGATGCGCCTCGTGTGCCGCCTGATTGACGAGCGGTACCCGGACTACGAAAACGTCATTCCGGTCAGCAACCCCAACCGTCTGATTATCAATCGCCAGGAGCTGCTGAGCTCGGTCCGCCGCATCAGCATCTACTCGAATAAAACCACCCACCAGGTGCGCCTGCGCTTGGCGGGCTCCGAGCTCACCGTGTCGGCCGAGGACCTGGATTTCAGCAACGAGGCCAACGAGCGCCTGGCTTGCCAATACGACGGCGAGGACATGGAAATCGGCTTCAACGCCCGCTTCCTGCTCGAAATGCTCAACAACATCGACGCCGAGGAAATCACGCTGGAGCTGAGCACGCCCAACCGCGCCGGCCTGCTCATGCCCACCGTGGCTGACGATAACGAAAGCATCCTGATGCTGGTCATGCCGGTGATGCTGAACAACTACGTCTAATCACAGATGGTGCAGATGGAACCGATGTCGCAGATGACCGTCTGGAAGCGGATTCGTTCGGCAGTGGTGGCGGGTCTGCTCTAGTGGTTGGCGGTGGGCTTAGGCCCGCAGCATTTATTGTTTTAAAAGTCAACAGCTGTCCACAAGTAGAACACCATCTGCGGCATCTCGATTAATCTGCATCATCTGTGATATGAAAAAGTCAGAAATACGCTTTAGCATTGCCCTGGACGACAAGAAAGTGCCGGAGGCCATCAGCTGGTCGGCCACTGATGCCGGGCCGGACATTCACTTTGCTAAGGCCATCAACATTGCGCTCTGGGACCGGGAGCAGGTGGGCACGATGAAAATCGACCTTTGGACCAAGGACATGCCCGTCGATGAAATGAAGCGCTTCTGCGTGGACAACATCGGCTCCATGGCCGAGAACATCGTCACGGCCACGAGCGACAAAAAAATGGCCGATATGATGCGCGCCCTGTGCAAGCAGCTGTCGGCCTATCTGGATGAGCAGCAAACCGACCCCCCCACCGAGCAGCTCATTTAACCGCCACTCCGGCAAGTTGCTTGGCTCTTCTGTAGGCAGCGCCGCTGCTTAATGCAAAACGCCTCGCTCCGTCATGGAGCGAGGCGTTTTGCGTGAGTGGCTCAGCTAACCGGCGCTGGCCAGCGCCAGTGCGTTGGGTTAGCGGGCGTTCTGCCCCAGGTTGCCGGCCGGGCGGCTGACGGGCTTGGTGCGGGCCGGCCCGATGGTAGCATCGTTGGAGCGGCTCGGGGCCGGATTTTGCACCGAGTTTACCAGCGCGGCCGTGGCAGCACTGTTGGCGAACTCCCGGTCGTACCTGTTGTAGGCCGAGCGCGAGTCGTAGTAGGTCGAGTACTGGTCGGTGCTGAGCACGGCCAGCAGCTCCTTGTCCCGTTCGCGGCACACCTCATTGCACTGCTCGTCGATAAGCTTCTGGTTGCCGGCGTTTTTGCGCTCAATGGCCGCCATTTTGGCCACCTTGTCTTCGTTGATGGCCCGGACGCGGGCCGACTGGTAGCCGTTGAGGCGCAGCTGGCTGCTCATGCGGGAGCTCAGGCGCTGGGCGCGCTGCTGCACCGGATTCAGGCGGGGCGAGGGCTGGGTTTGGTCCTGCGCCATGACGGGCGCGGCCGGAGCCTGCGCCACTGCGGAGGCCGCGGAGGCCAGGAGCAGCAGCGCGGCAAAAGCAAGTTTCGGGTTCATTGGAGAAGGATTTAGCGTGAATGTCGACTAGCCAGGGCAAGGCACGTGTCCGCCCCCGCAGGGGGCAAACGGTCCTTGCCAGCGGGGGCCGGCTTTTCTGAATACGCTAGAATCCGGGCGCTGGTTCCGGTGCGCGGCGGCCCCCGGCCGAGGGCCGACGAGCCAGCAGGGGGCTTAAAAGCGGTTTTTCCACATCATGCTTTCCACCGGCCGGTCGCTGCGCTCGTTGTACTTGGCGCTGGGCTTGCGGTTGTACAGGGTTTCGACGTCGCCCTGCACGGTGAAGTAGATGAGCTGACCGATGGGCATGCCGCGGTACACGCGCACGGGCATTGAGACGCTGATTTCCAGGGTCCAGTGGTTGCAGAAGCCCACGTCGCCCTTGCCGGCGGTAGCGTGAATGTCGATGCCCAGCCGGCCCACGCTGCTCTTGCCTTCCAGGAAGGGCACGGTGGCGTGGGTTTCGGTGTACTCCTCGGTCACGCCCAGGTAGAGGCGGCCCGGCTGCAGCACGTAGCCCTCGGTGGCATCAATCTCAAAGGTGTCAATCTGATTGTGGCGGCGGGCATCGAGTACCTCGTCGCGGTAAGTCGAGAGAAAGCGGCCCAGGTGCACGTCGTAGGAGTTGGTGCCCAGGCAACTGGGGTCGTAAGGCTCTACCACAATGGTGCCCTGCTCCATTTCGGCGCGAATCTGCTGGTCGGTTAGAATCATGCTAACTCAATTAAGAATGTAGAATTATGAATTTGCCAGCAGGGGGTAGGTGCCGGGCTGCTACCCCCGGCTGGCGGCTGGCCTGGGCTCTTATCGGTAGTCGTTATCTTCCTCGTCGTAGGAGTCTTCTTCCAGCGCAGAATTTGTTTCGCGGCGGAAGCGGGCGCGCAGGCTGGGCTGGGGCTCTTCCTCGGGCAGGCCGGGCAGCTCGTTGAGGCGGCGGCGCAGGGCGGGCAGCACCGAGGTGAGCACGTAGAGCAGCATCAGGGTGCTGGCCAGGCTCAGCAACAAGGTCAGGTAGTCGAGCCAGTCGTGCACTACGGCGGGCTCTTTGGCGGATGCTACGCGGCTGGTGAGGGCGCCGTCAGTAGCCCGAACTTCGGCTGCTTCATCGGCGTCGGCCTCCGCATCGGCGGCGGTTTCGACCGGGCCAGCCGGGGGGGCTGAGGCCAGCTCGTTGGTCGTGAGCGGGGCCGAGCTGACGGGTGCCTCGGGCTCGGCGGCCAGGTCGGGGGCGGAGTTGCTGGCGTCGGCCGAGGCGTTGAACTGCGCGGCGGCCTGCTTGATGTAGCGCTGCTGCGAGCGAATAAGGGCCACGCGCTCGTCGCGGGGCAGGCCGCGGATGAAAAACTCGAAATTCTTATCCAGCAGAATGCCGTTGAGCTGCTTCTGAAACTCGGCCAGCGTGAGCGGGCCGTTGCCGAAGCGGCTCTTGAACCGCTCGGCCACGCCGTTGTAATTCAGAAACAGCTGGCGCAGGCCCGGGTTGTCGGCGTAGCCCTCGAAGGTGCGGCGGGCGGCGGCGGTGCGCAGGTTCTCCGGAAATTTGCGGCGCGTAAACGTCTTGTCGTACACCCGCTCGAAGGTGCGGAAATTCAGCTCGTCCACGCTGCGGTCGAACAGCCGCTTGTTGGCCTGGGCCGGGGTTTCGGATTGGGCCAGCAGGGTCAGCGGCAGCAGCAGCAGAAAAAATAGGCGTTTCAGCATAGCCGCAAAGGTCGGATTTATTTCATGCGAAGATTCACGGCGTGAAAAAAGTCTCGCAAAGCCGACTCTAACGGCCTTTGCGATACTTATTTCACGCCGTGAAGCGCGGCGCTAGCTTCGGTGCGCGAAAATCAGCGACTCGCGGCAGGCGGTCAGGTACTTGTCGACCAGCTCGTCGGTGATGGCCGTAGAAATAAACAGCGACTCGTACATGGACGGCGCCAGGTAGATGCCGCGCTCCAGCATGGCGTGGAAGTAGCGCCCGAACGCGGCCGTATCGGACTGCTTGGCGTCGTCGAGGTTATGCACCGGCGCCGAGGTGAAAAACAGGCTGAACATAGAGCCCACCTGGTTGACGGTGTAGTGCAGGCCCAGCTCGGCGGCAATTTGGCGGGTGCCGTCGGCCAGCCGGGTGGTGGTGGCTTCGAGCTGCTGGTAGAGCGCCTGGTTTTCCTGCAGGTAGCGCAACTGGGCCAGACCCGCGGCCGTGGCCAGCGGGTTGCCCGAAAGCGTGCCGGCCTGGTACACCTTGCCGGCCGGCGCGACCTGGTTCATGATGTCGGCTCGTCCTCCGTAGGCACCTACGGGCAGGCCGCCGCCGATGATTTTGCCCAGCGTCGTCATATCCGGCGTCACGCCATACAGCTCCTGCGCGCCACCGCGAGCGAGGCGGAAGCCGGTCATCACCTCATCGAAAATCAGCACGATGCCGTGCCGGGTGCACAACTCGCGCAGCCCTTGCAAAAACCCGGGGGCCGGCGGCACCAGGCCCATGTTGCCCACCACCGGCTCCAGAATGACTGCCGCCAGCTGGCCTGGGTTGGCGTCGATGACCCGCTCGACGGCCGCGAGGTCGTTGTAGGCCACCGTCAGCGTGTCCTGGGCCACGCCCACCGGCACCCCGGGCGAGTCGGGCGCCCCCAGCGTAAGGGCGCCCGAGCCGGCCGCAATCAGAAACGAGTCGCCGTGGCCGTGGTAGCAGCCCTCGAACTTGAGAATCTTGTCGCGGCCGGTGTAGCCCCGCGCCACCCGGATGGCCGACATGCAGGCCTCGGTGCCCGAATTCACCAGCCGCACTTTCTCGACGCTGGGCACCATCTCGATAATCAGCTCGGCCATCTCAACCTCGCGGCGGGTGGGCGCGCCGAAGGAAAGCGAGTCGGGCAGGGCTTTTTTCACCGCATCGAGCACCACCTCTGGCGCGTGGCCGAGTATCATCGGGCCCCAGGAATTGATAAAATCGACGTAGCGGTTGCCGTCCACGTCGGTCAGCCAGGCGCCCTGGGCCGACTGCATGAACACCGGCGTGCCGCCCACGCCCCGAAACGCGCGCACTGGCGAGTTGACGCCGCCCGGA
>CAXUEM010000237.1:0-2214 GCA_964249885.1 uncultured Hymenobacter sp.
CGGTACGGATGGGCTGTCGGTGCTGGCCGCGGCGAAAGTGCTGGTTCCCACGCCGGGGCTTTGGTCGAAACCTATTTGGCAACTACTGGCAGCTATAGCTAACACAGCCAGGCAGAGCCGACGGGCCGCGAGGCACCGCAGCGAGACGCAGCGAGAAAACGGGTAGTCAGACCACGGCAGGCATTTCATCAACTGCAAGGTAAGGTTTCGGCCCCACCTTCCGCGCCGACCAGCAAAACTCCCGGGCCTGCTCCCGCCAGCCCGAGCGGCGGCTGACTGGCAGGGCAAATAATTTGTCGCCAACGAAGGCGGGGCTAACTATATAATCTAATCAGTATCCAAGTTAATCAATACGCTTACGTTAACTTGAGTGAGCTAGAGTGATTACCAGGAATGCCTGTAAATTGCGGCGTAAACGTTTGCGGGCAGGCTGACTCAGGCTGGCAGCAAACGTTTGCACCGTAGCTCACCATTTTTCCCACCCTCACTTCTTTTCTCACGCTTTATGCACAATTCTACTCCTCATTTATTTTGCCGACCCCTGACGCGGCTGCTGCTGGCCGTGGCCCTGCTGCTCGGCTTTAATCTGACGCCCGCCCGCGCCCAGCAGGTGGTCCTCCAAGGCTTCTGGTGGGACTACTGGAACACCAACTACCCCAACGGCTGGGCCAACTACATTGCCGACCTAGCCCCGCGCCTCAAGGCCATGGGCATTGACGCCGTGTGGATGCCGCCTTCCATCAAGAACAGCAACCAGGGCAACGGCTACTCCCCTTTCGACAACTACGACCTGGGCGACAAGTACCAAAAAGGCTTTTTGCCCACCCGCCTAGGCACCAAAGACGAGCTGCTGCGCGGCGTGGCCATTCTGCACGCCAACGGCATCCAGGTCATCCAGGACATCGTGCTGAACCACAACGACGGCGCCGGCTCGGCCAACGGCTCGGGTGGGCAGGACCCGGCAGCCTGGGATGACTTCACCACGAGCCGGTACAAGAACTTCCGCTACGTGAGCTACACGCGGCCGGCCACCGACGAAACGGCTGCCAACTACCTGGCCCGCAACGGCCGCTTCTCGAAAAACTGGCAGAACTTCAACCCCAACCCGGGCAACAACTCGACCAGCGGCGACCAAAACTCCATCCTGTTCGGGCCGGACATCAGCTACTACAACGGCTCCTACGGCCAAAGCTCCAACGCCACGTTCAACCCCGCCCAGGGCGCCGACTACATGCGCAACGGCAACCGCAACTGGCTGGTGTGGTACAAAAAGCAAGTGGGCTTCGACGGCGTGCGCATCGACGCCGTGAAGCACTTCCCGGCCTTCGCCATGGAGGACTTTCTGTATAACCTGCAAAGCAACGCCGGCTGGGCCAACGGCGGCGCCACCATGTACGCCGTGGGCGAATGGGTGGGCGGCGGCGCCCAGCTCGACCAGTGGTGCACCGACGTGCAAAACCGCGCCGGCACCTTCGATTTTGGCCTGCGCGACGGCATCTACCGGCTCGTGAGCAGCGGCGGCTCCTTCGACATCGGCTCGCTGCCCGGCTACCAGCAGGGGCGCCGCGTGGTGCTCACGGGCAGCACCTACGTGCACCGCACCGTGCCCTTCGTGAACAACCACGACACCTTTCGCCCGCAGGTGGGCAGCACCGGCAACTACACCGGCTGGAACAGCGGCTCGGAGCTGGCCCCGCACATCGACCCGTTCGACCCGCGCCTCTCGCCGGCCTACGCCGCCATGCTGGCCGTGGACGGCTCGCCGCAGCTGTTCTTTGAGGACTTGTTCAACATCGGCAACACCGGCAAGCGCTACTCGCACTCGCCCAAAAGCGCCACCGACCTGCCCGTGCGCTCCGACATCGAGAATTTGATTTGGTGCCACCAGAACCTCAAGTTCAAGCAGGGCGCCTACAAGGTGCGCTGGCAGGCCGCCGACCATTTGGTGATTGAGCGCAGCACGAAGGCCATCATCGGCATCAACGACAATTTCTCGACTTGGCAGAACAGCACCGTGAGCTGCGACTTTGCTCCTGGCACCGTGCTGAAGGACTACTCCGGCGCCAACGGCACGGCCACCGTCACGGTGAGCAGCAGCCAGACCGTTTCCATCAACACGCCCCCCTGCAACGGCACGGCCGCCGGTGGCCGCCGCGGCTACTCGGTATGGGCCCCCGTGAACGCCGCCACCGGCTACGGCCTGCCCGCCCGCAC
>CAXUEM010000237.1:2224-5428 GCA_964249885.1 uncultured Hymenobacter sp.
AATTTCAGCCTCTCCGGCCGCGCCACTACCCAGGAGTGGGAACTGGCCGACGACCTGGGCGACAACGACAGCCGCTCGCTGCGCCAGGGCGGGCAGCTGCCCGCCAGCTCCACGGCTACTCGCACGGCCGGCCGCATCTACAGCGCCGCCAACAAGGCCGTGAGCTACAACCTGTTTCCCACCGACGCCACCCGCTCGCTGGTGGTGGACGTGGTGAACAGCGCCGGCACCGTGGTGAGCAGCGCCACCGGCACGGGCAACCTGACCGGGTCGTTCACGCCCGGCGCCGAGGGCTGGTACACGCTGCGGGCCCGCAACGGCAGCACCGCCAACCCCGCGCAGCGCTGCTTCGTGAAAGTGACCTACACCGCCCCCACGGTGGTGACGGGCGCCATGACCGGCCGCCGCGGCAGCGTGGGCGACGCCCCGGAAGCCACCGCCGCCCTGCGCCGCGGCCTGGAGCTGTACCCCAACCCCACCACGAGCGACAAAATCGACCTGACGCTGGAAACCGACCAGGACCAGACCGCCACCGTGCGCATCTTCGACCTCACCGGCCGCCTTATGCACGAGGAAGCTACGCGCCTCTATCCCGGCTCGAACCCGCTGCGCCTGAACGTGGCCCGGCCCCTGGCCGCCGGCGTCTATCAGCTCACCGTGTCGGAGCTGGGCCTGACCCGCAAGCTGGTGCTGCGCTAAGGTAGGCTTAGCTCTTTTCCAACAAAAAAGGCTTCTCCAGATTCTGGAGAAGCCTTTTTTGTTGAGTCAGCGCGCGCTGAAAGTTAAAAGAACACGCTGGCGTTGACGCGGAAGTAGAACGGCGTGCCGGGCGTGAAGTGCAGCTCATCTACGGTTTGGGTTTCGTCTTTCAGGCGGCTTTCGGTGGCAAACTGGGCTTCGTTCCAGTCCACGTTCAATAGGTTTTCGGCAATGGCGCCCACCTGAAAGCGGCCGGTGGTGTAGCTCAGCACGCCGTCGAGCAGGAAGTAGCCTTCGGCCTGAATGGTGTTGGTTTCGTTGGCGGGGCGGCGGTCGAGGCGGCGGTAGCGCAGGCTGGCGCTCAGTCCGCGTGGGTCTTTGTAGGTCAGGCCGCCGATGCTGGTCAGGCGCGGGGCCAGCGGGATATAGTTCTCGCCGTCGGCCGCGCCGCGCAACCGGCCGTGGTTGTAATTCAGGTCGACGTCGGCAAACAGGGCCGGCGTGAGCTGGTAGCGCAGGGCCAGGTCGGCACCGTAGCGGCGGGTTTGGCCGGCGTTTTCGGTGCCGCCCTCGTCGCCGATGTACACCAGCTCGTCGTCCAGGTTCAGGGCCCAAAGCGCGGCGTTCACCACCATGCCGGGCAGGGGCTTGAAGGTGCTGCCCACCTCGTAGCCCAGGGCCCGGGGCAGGGCGTTGCCGCGCACATCGTCGCGCACCACCCCGCGGGAGTCGTTGGAGTGAAAGCCCAGGCCGGAGCGGGCAAACAGCTGCACATTAGGCGCGGCCTGGTAGTAGAGATTGAGCTTGGGGGAGACGCGGGCGCGGGTTTTGCGGCCGCTGAGCGGGATTTCGCCCTGGGTTTCGTCGGGCTGCGTGCCGTCGAAGCCAAACCTGAACACGTCGGCCCGCAGCCCGGCGTTCAGGGTCAGGCGCTCGGTCAGATTCAAGGTTTCATCGAGGTAGGCGTTAAGGTTGCGCTCCTCAACCCGGCCCGTCGTGATGCTGCCGATGATGCGGCGCTGCGTGGCCCGGAGCAGGCTTACATCGGCGTCATCCAGGCGCGCACCCAGGCCAAACGTGGTGTGCAGGGCGCGGCCTCCAAGCTGGTCGTCGCGGTCGTAGGTGCCGGTGTAGCCGAAGATGTCGCGGGCGTCCCGCTGGTTGATGCCGTCGCCGTCACGGTTGGCGGGGTCGGCGGCGAAGAAGGTGAAGTTGGAAAACAGGTTGAAGTGGTAGCGCGAGTAGTAGAGCTGCTGCCGAATCAGGGCGCTGTCGCCCAGGCCGGTCGTGAGCACGGCCGAGGCGTTGCTGCGGTTGGTGTTGCCGCCCTCGCTGGGGTCGATGCTGCCGAAGCGCGTGATGAGGCCGCTCTCCACCGCCCGCTGCGGAATCTGGCCGCTGGCGTCCCACTTAGAGGTGAAATGCGAGCCCAGCAGGGTCAGGGCGGTGCGGTCGGAAAGCTGGCCGGTGTACTTGAGCAGGCCGTTGAAGCGCCGAAAGTCCTGGGGCTGCTCGAAGTAGGAGTCCGTATAGTAATACTCCGAGGCCAGGTACAGGCTTTCGGCTTTTTTCGAGAACAAGTGGCGTTTGTCGTTGCCCAGCAGGTCCAGCATCACCAGCGCCCGCCGCGTGTCAAAGCGGCCCAGTTCCAGCTTTACCTGGCTGGCGTCGAGGCGGGTTTTGGTCGTGAACTCGCCCGCGCCGGCCGTGGCAAAGTTGCCGAAGCGCGCCGTGTAGGGCCCCTTGTATACCCGGAGCTGCTCCACGGTTTCGGGAATCACGAAGTGGAAGTCGGCGTAGCCCTGGCCGTGGGCGTGGCTGACCATGTTCACCGGCAGGCCGTCCACGCTCACGGCGAAGTCGGTGCCGTGGTCAACGTCGAAGCCGCGGATGAAAATCTGCTCGGCCTTGCCGCCGCCCGCGTGCTGGGCAATGAAGAGCCCCGGCACCAGCCGCAGCAAGTCCTGGGCGGAGTTCACCGGCCGCAGCACCTTGTCAATCTGATTGATGGCGGGCAGGCTCTGGTTGGGGTCGCGGCTCTGGCTGACCAGCACCTCGCTCAGGTTCAGCAGGGAAGTCGCCAGCCTGAAGGCCACGGTGCGGGTTTCGCCCGCCGCCACGGTCACGGGCTGCACTACACCGCGGTAGCCCAGCGCCCCGGCCCGCAGCGAGTAGGTGCCCGGGGCCAGACTACCAAGCCGAAACTGCCCCAGCGCATCGGTGGCCGTGCCCCCCGGCTGGCCTTCCAGCCCCACGCTCACGTTCGCTAGGGGCTGGCCCGAGAGCGAATCGGTGATGGTGCCGCGCAGCGTGGCCGGGCTTTGGGCCCGCGCCGCTGGGGCCAGCAGGGCCAGCGCCAGCAGCAGGCTCAGCGCAGAAAAATTCAAGTTGAGATTAGAAAGTAAGTTGTCGTGGCGGGTCGGGCGGCGCTGTTCGGCAAGAAGGAAGGTAAAAACTGAGTGCATAAAGACAGGAAAAAGCCGGCCCTGCCCAGCCGGGCAGGGC